>JANWZF010000078.1 GCA_025054905.1 Tepidimonas sp. | reverse complement strand
CTGGCGGCCGGACTCGGCATTCGGGCGCTGGTGATCAACACCGGCTGTGCCAACGCCGGCACCGGCGAGCAAGGCCTGATCGACGCGCGCACGGTGTGCATCGCGCTGGCGCAGCGCCTGGGGGTGTCGCCCCAGCAGGTGTTGCCGTTTTCCACCGGCGTGATCATGGAGCCGCTGCCGGTGCCGCGCATCGTCGAGGGATTGCCGGCTGCCTTGGCTGACGCAGCCCGTGACGGCGCGCACTGGCTGCGCGCGGCCGAAGGGATCATGACCACCGATACCGTGCCCAAGGCCGCCAGCCGCCGCGTCGAGATCGACGGGGTGCCCGTGACGGTGACGGGTATCGCCAAGGGCGCGGGCATGATCCGGCCCAACATGGCCACGATGCTCGGGTTCGTCGCCACCGACGCACCGGTGGCTGAGGGATTGATCGGCGAGTTGGCCCGCCGGGTGGCCGACGGTTCGTTCAACCGCATCACAGTCGACGGCGATACCTCCACCAACGATTCGTTCATCGTGATGGCCACGGGCCGCGCGCCGCTGGCGTGCATCGAGTCGCTGGACAGCCCGGCCGGGCAGGCGCTGCTGGCGGCGCTGACCGAGGTGGCCCGCACGCTGGCCCACGCCATCGTGCGCGACGGCGAAGGCGCCACCAAATTCATCACCGTGCGCGTCGAAGGCGGCCGCACCGCTGAGGAGTGCCTGAAGGTCGCCTACGCGATCGCGCACTCACCGCTGGTCAAGACCGCGTTTTACGCCAGCGACCCCAACCTCGGCCGCATTTTGGCCGCCGTCGGCTACGCGGGTTTGGACGATCTCGACCAGGGCGGCATCGAGCTGTTCCTGGACGATGTGCACGTCGTGACGCGCGGCGGGCGCCACCCGGCGTACCGCGAGGAAGACGGCCAGCGCGTCATGAAGCAAAGCGAAATCACCGTGCGCGTTCACCTGGGGCGCGGCGTGGCGGCCGAGACGGTGTGGACCTGCGATCTCAGCCACGATTACGTCAGCATCAACGCCGACTACCGCAGCTGATCCGGGGGGCCGATGAACGAACGATTCGAACGGCTGCTGGCGCGCGCCGAGGCGCTGATCGACCGCATCGAAGCGATCCTGCCGCAGCCGCTGTCCGCGCCGGACTGGAGCGCTTCGGTGGCGTTTCGCTACCGCAAGCGCGGTGCGCACGGCGTGCTGGAACCGGTGCGGCATGTGGCGGCGATCCGGCTCGACGACCTGCAAGCCATCGATGAGCAAAAGGCACGTGTGCGGCGCAACGTCGAACGGTTCGTGCGCGGGTGGCCGGCCAACAACTTTTTGCTGACCGGCGCACGTGGCACCGGCAAGAGTTCGCTGATCAAGGCCTGCCTGAACGCCTACGCGTCCGAGGGCCTGCGGCTGATCGAGGTGGACAAGGCCGACCTGATCGATCTGCCCGACATCGTCGAGCTGGTGGCCCCGCGGCCCGAGCGTTTTTTGATCTTTTGCGATGACCTCAGCTTCGACGAAGGCGAATCCGGCTACAAGGCGCTGAAGTCGATCCTGGATGGCTCGGTGGCAGCGGCCAGCCCCAACGTGCTGATCTGCGCCACCAGCAACCGGCGCCATCTGCTGCCGGAGTACCTGCGCGACAACCTCCAGACCACCGTCGGCGACGACGGCGAAGTGCATCCCGGCGAGGCGGTGGAGGAGAAGGTCTCGCTGTCGGAGCGCTTCGGTCTGTGGGTGAGCTTCTACCCCTTCAGCCAGGAGGAATATCTGGCTGTGGTGCGCCAGTGGCTCGCCGCTTATGGCGTGCCCGAGGCGCAGTGGGAGGAGGCGCGGCGCGCGGCGCTGGTGTGGGCGCTGGAGCGCGGCGCGCGCAGCGGGCGCGTGGCCTATCAGTTCGCACGAGACTGGGCGGGCCGCCGCGATGGGGAGGGAGCGTGAGCGCAGCGCCGCGGGCTGCCGACGCGGCCGACGTGCTGGTCGTGGACCCGGGGCAGCCGCGGCCCGCCGGGGCACGCGCCGTCATCGACGTGGCCGTGGGGGTGCTGGTCGATCGCCAGGGCCGTCTCTTGCTGACCACACGCCCGCCCGGCAAGGCCTACGCTGGCCATTGGGAATTCCCCGGCGGCAAGATCGAAGCGGGTGAATCCGTCGAGCAGGCGTTGCGCCGGGAGCTGCAGGAAGAAATCGGCGTCACCATCGCTGCAGCCCAACCCTGGCGGATGCTCACCGTCGATTACCCGCACGCCCTGGTGCGGCTGCACGTGTGCCGGGTGACCGAGTGGAGCGGGACGCTGCAAATGCGCGAAGGGCAGGCGTTTGCCTGGCAGAGCGTGCCGGTGACGGTGGCACCGGTGTTGCCCGGCACCTTGCCCTTGCTGCGCTGGTGGGCACAGGCCCCATCCGCCGCGGCGGGCGATCAGGGTCGAGTCGAGCGTCCCGAAGCGATGCCCCCGTCCGGGAAAGAAGCGCGATCGGGGCGATAGAAGCCTCCCTCTTGTGCCCCGGCCGTTGTGCCGTTACGCTGCATCCACGCGCCTTGTAAGCGGCGCGGTTCAACCTTGGAGTTCTGCACGATGGCACGCTTGACCCCGTTTCGCTTTCCCCCCGGCACCTGCATTGCCCAAGCCCAGCCCCCGCAGCGCCCAAGCGTCACGCTGCACTCGCCCGGCATCACCGTGATGACCGACCTGACCGAGGTCCGTGCGGCCACGACCACGCCGGATGAAACGCTGCGTGCGGCGCGTCAGACGATGATCCACCAGGGCGTGCGGTTGCTGTTCGTGGTGCGGGAGATGCCCTGCGTCGAAGGACTGGTGACCGCCGCCGATCTGGAAGGCGAGCGCCCCATGCTGGCCGCGCAGCGGCGGGGGGTGACCTACGACGAATTGGTGGTGGCTGATGTGATGACGCCGCTGTCTGAGTTCGATGCGGTCGACTACGACGACCTCAAGCGCTGCAGCGTCGCCGAGGTCATCGCCACGCTGAAGGCGGTCGGTCGGCGCCACCTGTTGGTGGCCGAAAAAGCCGGCGCAGGCCATGGACCGTGGATTCGCGGGGTGATCTCACATACCCAGATCGAGCGGCAGCTGGGGCAACCGATCGACGTACTCGACCTGGCCAGCAGCTTTTCCGAAATCCGCGCGTCGCTAGCGGCCTAGGTGGTCCGTCTCTGGGCCGCCGCCTCACCGTGCCCCATCCGGCGACGGATGCGGCGGGCGCTTGGAGAACTAGCAGCGTTGCCGTTTCGAGCGGTTGCCGTGCTCGCTACACTGCGGTTGATGAATCGATTCGAAAAACAGTTCAACACCGCGGGGCCCTCGATTCCCGGCGACCACTACCTGCTCGATCCGCTGCGGCGCATCGACCTGGGAGAGGTGCTGGCGCTGATCGAGGCCAAGCGCTACTTCGTGCTGCACGCTCCCCGGCAGACCGGCAAGACCACGGCGCTGCTGGCGCTGATGGAGCACCTCAATGCCCAGGGATGCTACCGGGCCCTGTACGCCAACATCGAAACCGCCCAGGCGGCCCGTGGCGTGGTGGCCCGCGGTATCGCAGCGGCCTGCAATGCGATTGCGCTGTCGGCGGCCATCTACCTGGGCGACAAAAGCCTGGATACCTGGCTGCAGCGTGAAGGCCCGCACACGCCGGCTGAAAGCCTGCTGACGCGCCTGCTGGCGTATTGGTCGGCGGCGGACCCGCAGCGCCCGGCGGTGCTGCTGCTGGATGAAGTGGATGCGCTGGTGGGCGACACGCTGATCTCGCTGCTGCGGCAGATCCGGGCGGGCTATGCGCAGCGGCCGCAGGCGTTTCCGCAGACGGTGGTGCTGTGCGGGGTGCGCGACGTGCGCGACTACCGCATCCACAGTGGGGACGGCGAGATCATCACGGGGGGCAGTGCCTTCAACATCAAGGCCAAATCGCTGCGGCTGGGCAACTTCAGCTTTGAGGAAACCCGGGCGCTGTGGCAGCAGCACACCGAGGCCACCGGCCAGCGGTTTGAGGAGGCGATCTGGGCCGAGCTGTGGGAAGACACACGCGGGCAGCCCTGGCTGGTCAATGCGCTGGGGCACGAATGCACCTGGAAGGACAAGGAACTGCGCCACCACCGCGAGCAGCCGGTGACGCTGGAGCGCTACAAGGCCGCGCGCGAGCGGCTGATCCAGAGCCGGGCCACGCACCTGGACCAGCTCACCGACAAGCTGCGCGAAGCCAGGGTGCACCGCGTCATCGCCGCGATCCTGGCGGCTGATGACACCGATGCGCAGGCGCTGCAGGCCCAGGTGCCGCTGGATGACCTGCAATATGTTGAAGACCTGGGGCTGATCCAGGCGCGGCCGCAATGGCGCATCGCCAACCGCATCTACCGCGAAATCATCCCGCGCGAGCTGACCTACACCACCCAGACCCGCATCACGCACGAGCAAGCCTGGTACGTGCGGGCGCAGGACCGGCGGCTGGACATGGACAAGCTCCTTGCTGCCTTCCAGCAGTTCTTCCGGGAAAACGCCGAAGCCTGGATCGAGCGCTTTCAGTACAAGGAAGCCGGCCCGCAGCTGCTGCTGCAGGCGTTTTTGCAGCGCATCGTCAACGGCGGCGGGCGCATCAGCCGCGAGTATGGGCTCGGGCGACGGCGCACGGACCTGCTGCTGGAGTGGCCGCTGGATGACGCGCAAGGATTTGTGGGCCCGGTGCAGCGCGTGGTGCTGGAGCTCAAGATCCTGCACAAGAGCCTGGAAGCCACGCTGCAGGAGGGGCTGCAGCAAACCGCGGACTATGCCCAGCAGTGCGGGGCTGAAGAAGCGCACCTGATCATCTTCGACCGCCGCCCCGACGTCAGTTGGGACGAGAAGATCTTTCACCGCACCGAAAGCATCGGTGCGCGCACGGTTGGCGTGTGGGGGATGTGAGGAGCAAATAGCCTTGCTAAAGGAGGTCTGATCAACCCCGCCGCTGACGCTGAAACGGGGCTTGGGTGTCCCATCATGGGTTCGGGCATCGTTTCGGCGAGCGTCCGGGGCTGTTTTAGCACTGTACGGGGTCTTTTTCCGCTCCACCCAGGCCTCTTGCGCGCCCCGTTGGGACCCTCTCAGCCCGTCGAGGGCTGCAGCAGGTTTCGGTACGCCATCCCGAGATTGACCAACATCAGCAGCGTGGAGATCTACGCCGCGTTCCTCTTTAGACCCTTGTAGCTAACCTCGTGTATCGGAAGGTGCACTTGAGCGTACCGAAGATGCGCTCGCCGCGCAAGCGGATGCGCGCCCTGACGGTCTCGATCTGCTCCAAGATTACCTCCGGCGGCTGGGCGTTGTCGATCTGGTTGCGCTTGCCCAGGCGCTTGTCCACGTCCCGGTAGCCCGCATTGGCAAAGACGACTTGCTCCTCTACACGCAGCAGGGCGTTGGCCTGGGTGACCTCACGCACCTTGGCCGCTGTCACCACCACGCTGTGGGCCAGGCCGCTGGCTGTATCCGTGCCGACATGCGCCTTGAAGCCGAAGTGCCACTGACTGGCCTCCTTGGTCGGATGCAACTGCGGATCGCGGCTGCGCGTCTCGTTCTGCGTGGAGCTGGGCGCAGCGATCAGGGTGGCAGTCCCTCAATTCCCGCCGCGCACCACCTGAACCGTCTGCGAAAAACTCGCGCTTGGGCGTGGTGTTGACTTTCAGCTCAAACCCGGTTCCCAGACAAGCGTGCTTCATCGGCGGTGCGGCTGCGGCGTGCTAGCTCAAAGGCATCACGCTACCTGGTCAGGGGTGGGTTGTGCAGGCGTTCCCTAACCATGACGATTGCATTGTGAATGTGCGATGCTGATCGACCCAATTGCGCGTACGCGGAGGGAGCCCCCCGCCTTGGCGCACGAAAACGACATCACACGATCTTGCCAGGACCGACTTTTCGGGGAAACAACCGCGCATCCGAATCGAAAAGACGCTCGGCAGAGAAAATAACCAGGTCGTCAGCCTGAAAAATCATGACGGAGGGTTACAGGCCAGGTACAAGTTCCAACGACCATGAATTCAGATTTACGTCTATCTTATGGCCGGATTTTGATTCCCGCCATTTGGAAGAGGCGTTGGAGTGGTTTGCTGCGCGTGACCGCCGCTTTGGTGCGGGGGGTGGCTGAGCGTCGTTGGGGCCCGATCGCGCTGCGGTTGCGATATCGCCTGGCGCTACAATCGCGCTCCCTTTGCGCTTTGTGTGGTCTGCCGTGAACCCGCACCTGCCCGAGTCCGCTTGCGCTGCCCCCGACCGCATGACGCCGCCGATGGTGTTGGCGGGGTTGGAGCCGCTGGTGATCGGGCCGGGCAGCCTGTTCGTCAACATCGGCGAGCGCACCAACGTCACCGGCTCGAAGGCCTTCGCGCGCATGATCCTGGAGGGCCGCTTTGAGGACGCGCTGGCGGTGGCGCGCCAGCAGGTGGAGGCTGGCGCGCAGATCATCGACGTCAACATGGACGAGGCCATGCTCGACAGCAAGGCCGCGATGGTGCGTTTTTTGAATCTGATCGCCAGCGAGCCCGACATCGCGCGCGTGCCGATCATGATCGACTCCTCCAAGTGGGAGGTGATCGAAGCGGGCCTGAAGTGCATCCAGGGCAAGGGCGTGGTCAACTCGATCAGCCTGAAGGAGGGTGAGGGCGAGTTCAAGCGCCAGGCGCGGCTGGTGCGCCGCTATGGCGCCGCAGCGGTGGTGATGGCGTTCGACGAGCAGGGGCAGGCGGACACCCTGGCGCGGCGCATCGAGATTTGCCAGCGTGCCTACCGGCTGTTGGTGGAGGAGGTGGGCTTCCCGCCGGAGGACATCATCTTCGACCCCAATATTTTTGCGATCGCCACGGGCATCGAGGAGCATGCCGACTACGCGGTCGATTTCATCGAGGCCACGCGCTGGATCAAGGCCCATCTGCCCGGTGCCAAGGTCAGCGGGGGGGTCTCCAACGTCAGCTTTTCGTTCCGCGGCAACGAGCCGGTGCGCGCGGCGATCCACACGGTGTTTCTGTACCACGCGATCCGCGCCGGCATGGACATGGGCATCGTCAATGCGGGTCAGATCGGCGTGTACGACGAGCTCGACCCCGAGCTGCGCGAGCGCGTGGAGGACGTGGTGCTCAACCGCCGGCCGGATGCCACCGAGCGGCTGCTGGAGATTGCCGACCGCGTCAAGGGCGCAGCCCAGGACGCCGGGGCGCAGCAGGCCTGGCGCGCGCTGCCGGTGGAGCAGCGGTTGCAGCACGCGCTGGTGCATGGCATCACCGATCACATCGTGGAGGACACCGAGGCCTGCTGGCGCGCGATCGAGGCCCGGGGCGGGCGGCCGCTGGAGGTGATCGAAGGGCCGCTGATGGCCGGCATGAACACCGTGGGCGACCTGTTCGGCGCGGGCAAGATGTTTTTGCCGCAGGTGGTCAAAAGCGCGCGCGTGATGAAGCAGGCGGTGGCGCATCTGGTGCCCTACATCGAGGCGGAGAAGGCCCGTCTGGCCGCCCAGGGACACGAGCTCAAGCCCAAGGGCACGATCGTCATTGCCACCGTCAAGGGCGACGTGCACGACATCGGCAAGAACATCGTGGCGGTGGTGCTGCAGTGCAACCACTTCAACGTCGTCAACATGGGCGTGATGGTGCCGTGCCACGAGATTCTGGCCAAGGCCAAGGAGGTGGGCGCCGATGCGGTGGGCCTGTCCGGGCTGATCACGCCGAGCCTGGAGGAAATGCAGCATGTGGCCGCCGAGATGGACAAGGATCCGTGGTTTGCCGAGCGTGGCGTGCCGCTGCTGATCGGGGGGGCCACCACCAGCCGTGTGCACACGGCGGTCAAGATCGCGCCGCAGTATCGGGGGCCGGTGGTGTACGTGCCGGATGCGTCGCGGGCGGTGGGCGTGGCGCAGGCGCTGCTGGGGCAGCAGCGTGCCGCGTTCGTGGCGGAGGTGCGCGCCGACTACGAGCGCGTGCGCCAGCAGCATGCAGCCAAAAAGCCGCTGGAGCTGTGGCCGCTGGCCAAGGCGCGCGCCAACCGCACGCCGATCGATTGGGGGGCCTGGCAGCCCGTGCGGCCGACCTTCCTCGGCCGGCGCGTGTTGCGCCAACTTGACCTGGCCGAGCTGGCGCGCATGATCGACTGGACGCCGTTTTTTCAGACCTGGGATTTGGCCGGGCGTTTTCCGGCGATCCTGGACGACGAGGTGGTCGGCCAGGAGGCGTGCCGTGTCTATGCGGACGCGCAGGCGATGCTCAAGCGCATCGTCGACGGGCGCTGGCTGCAGGCGCATGCGGTGGTGGGCTTTTGGCCGGCCAGCGGCGAGGGTGACGACATCGTGCTGTACGCCGATGAGGCGCGCCAGCAACCGGTGCTGGTATGGCACAACCTGCGCCAGCAAACCCCCAAAGAGGAGGTGGACGGCCGCCTGCGCCCGAGCCGCTGTCTGGCGGACTTTGTGGCCCCACGCGCCAGCGGCGTGGACGACTGGGTCGGGGCGTTTGCCGTGACCGCAGGTTTTGGGGCCGACGAACGGGCGGCGGCGTTGGAGGCGGCGCACGACGACTACGGGGCGATCATGCTGAAGGCGTTGGCCGACCGCCTGGCCGAGGCTGCGGCCGAATGGTTGCACCAGCGGGTGCGCCGCGAGCTTTGGGGTTATGCGCCCGATGAGCAGCTGTCGCTGCCGGACCTGATCGCCGAGCGTTACCAGGGCATCCGACCCGCGCCTGGCTACCCCGCCTGTCCGGATCACACCGTCAAGCCCGCGCTGTTTGAGCTGCTGGGGGCTGCCGACATCGGCATGGGCCTGACCGAAAGCCTGGCGATGACCCCGGCGGCCAGCGTCTGCGGCTTTTATCTGGCGCACCCGCAGGCGGTGTACTTCAACGTCGGCAAGATCGGCCAGGATCAGCTGCAGGATCTGGCCCGCCGCCGCGGGATGAGCGTGGAGGAACTGCAGCGCTGGCTGGCGCCCAACCTCTGACGGCGTGGGGCAGGCACCCTCAGCTGGCGGTGCTGGCGCGAATCTCGTCGATGGTCGTCAGCCCCTGCAGCACTTTGAGGATGCCATCGTGGCGCAGGCTGCGCAAGCTGCCGGCGGCCATGGCAGCGCGCTGCAGGGCTTCGGACGGGGCCTTGGTCTGGATCAGGCGGCGCAGCGCCGCATCCACCACCAGCAGCTCGTGGATGCCCAGCCGCCCCTTGTAGCCGGTCTGGTCGCACGCCGGGCAGCCTTTCGGGTGGCCGAACCGCAGCGGCCGTCCCCCGAGTTGGGCCTGCCACTCAGCCTGAATCTGCGCGTCGTCGGGGCGCAGGTCCTCGGGGAACGCGTGCCGGTAATCCTGCATCAGCTCTTCGATCTGCGCCGCGCTGGCTGGCTCCAACTGCACGCATTGCGGGCACAGCCGCCGCACCAGCCGCTGCGCCAGCACCGCCACCAGTGAGTCGGCGAAGTTGAACGGGTCCATGCCCATGTCCAGCAGGCGTACCACCGTCTCGGCCGCGCTGTTGGTGTGCAGCGTCGACAGCACCAGGTGGCCGGTCAGCGAGGCCTCGATGGCCATCTGCGCGGTTTCCGCGTCACGGATTTCGCCCACCATGATGACGTCGGGGTCGGCCCGCAGAAAAGCGCGCAGCGCCTTGCCGAAGGTCCAGTCGATTTTCGGGTTGACCTGCACCTGACGCAGGTCTGGGTGGGTGATTTCGATCGGGTCTTCGGCGGTCCAGATCTTGCGGTCGGGCGTGTTGATGTGCTGCAGCAGCGCGTGCAGCGTGGTGGTTTTGCCGCTGCCGGTGGGGCCCACGCACAGCACCATGCCATGGGGCCGCTCCACGGCGGCCAGCAGCGCGGCCTGGTTGGCCGGGCTCAAGCCCAGCTCCTGTACCGCCAGGGCCTTGGCTGAGGCCAGGATGCGCAGCACCACGTCCTCGGCCCCCCCGTAAGTCGGAATGGTGGCCATGCGCAGCTCGATGCGGTGTTGCGGCGAGAACTTGGCAAAGTCGATCTTGCCATCCTGGGGCTTGCGCCGCTCGGAGATATCCAGGTCGCACATGATCTTCAGCCGCGCCACCAGCGCTGCGCGGTAGGTGTGCGGCAGTTCCATGTACGGGCGCAGGCGCCCGTCCTTGCGCAGGCGGATGCGCACCTTGCGCTTGCCTGGAAACGTCTCGATGTGGATGTCGGAGGCGCCTTGTTGGTAGGCCTCGATGATGATCGAGTTGATCAGGCGCACCAGCGAGTTGTCGGATTGTTCCACCGCGGGCAGCGCGTCGCCGTCTTCGTCGGCGCCTTGCTCGAGCGACTCCAGCAGCGCTTCGGCGCTGGTGGGCGTTTCGGGGGCGCCGGCCTCGGCCGCTGCCGCAGCGCCGGTATCCAGGCCGAAGCGGGCGTAGGCCTCGGTGACGGCGCGGGCATCCAGCGGGGTGCTGGCCAGCGCCGGCACCACCTTGCACTGCAGCGAAAACTCCAGCTCGTCGATCGTGGCGCGGCGTGAGGGGTCCTCGGCCGCGACGATGAGGGTACCGCTGCGCCACAGCAGCGGCACGATGCGCAGCTTGCGTGCCAGCGGCAGCGGCACGCGGCGCAACGCATCGGCATCGATCGGAAACTGCCTTAGGTCTACGACGGGATAGCCCATCTTGCGCGCCAGCGCGATGCGCAGCTGTTCGCGCGTGAGCTGGCCGCTTTGCACCAGCAGCTCGCCCAGCGGCAGGCTGCGTTCCTGCTTCTGCCGCTGCAGCGCTTCCTGCAGCTGCTCGGGCGTGATGAAGCCCAGCGCCGTCAACGCTTCGCCGATGCGCACCAGCGGCATGCGCTGCTGCTCTTCCAGCGCCATCAGCAGCTGCTCGGGCTTGACGATTTCCTTGACGACCAGGTAGTCGCCCAGTTTGCGCCGGCGCATCGCTTCCTGCTCGCGCGCGGCCAGCTCGACCTGCTCGGGGGTCAGGGCCTGCTGCTCGACCAGCACGCGGCCGATCGCCTCGCCGACCTGCAGTTCGCGGTACGCCTCGCGCGGCACGAACAGGCGCCGCACCCGGTCGTGCTCGTCCAGCGGTTCGAACAGGAACACCCCCGCGTCGGATTCAACATGGCCGATCGTCTCGCCACTGCGCGTGCGGCCGTCGTTGAGCTCCATCCGATACGGCAGCCGCGGACGGTAGCGCACCAGCGCCTCGAAGCTGCTGTCGGGCGGCTGAGTGTCGGTGATTTCCACTGGCGACAACGGCCGGGTCAACGTCAGGCAGCGGAACATGTCGAAGCGCAGCGGCATCACCGCTCGCGAGGGGGGCACCTGAATGTGCGCCAGGCGCTTGTCCAGCTCCAGCGCCACCAGCAGACAGGCGCGCACCTGGCCGTTGACGCCTTCGACTTCGCAGGGCTCCGGTTGGCCATCGGCCGGCGGGTTGCCGTAGCCGACGTACGGCGGGGTGGGCCAGCGCAACGGCGCAAGCGTGGTCTCGGCGGAAACGGTGGCAGCAGGCATGGGCGCAACAAGGTTGAGC
>JANWZF010000017.1 GCA_025054905.1 Tepidimonas sp. | reverse complement strand
ATGAAGCCGAGCCGGCGCGCGGCCGCGTAAGCGACCGCGTACACGCTGCCGTCGGCGGCGGTGGCGACCGGGTCGGCATCGCGTTCGATGGCCTGGTCGCTGTGGGCCGCGACGATGGCGGCCACCGCTTGGGACGGATCGGAGATCGTGGGGCGGCGGCTCATGGCGGCGCGTCAGCCTTGATGCCAGAATGGCGTGCCCAGCACTGGCGTGCTGGGCTGCGCGGCGGTCTGCGGCTCGATGGCGCCTGCCCGGTACGCGGCGCGCCCGGCGCTGACCGCATCGGCAAAGGCGCCGGCCATGGTCACCGGATCATGCGCCAGGGCCACGGCGGTGTTGAGCAACACACCGTCAAACCCCCATTCCATGACCTGACAGGCGTGCGAGGGCAAGCCCAGCCCGGCATCGACGATCAACGGCACGTCTGGCAGGCGTTCGCGCAGCAAGCGCAGCGCATAGGGGTTGACCGGCCCCTGGCCGGTGCCGATCGGTGCGGCCCACGGCATCACGGCCTGGCAGCCCACGTCCAGCAGGCGTTGGCACAGCACCAGGTCTTCGGTGCAGTAGGGCAGCACCTTGAACCCCCGCCGCACCAGTTCTGCCGCCGCGGCAGGCAGCTGCAGGGTGTCGGGCTGCAGCGTGTAGTCATCGCCGATCAGCTCGAGTTTGATCCAGTCGGTGGCGAATACCTCGCGCGCCATCTCGGCGGTGGTGATGACCTCCTGCACGCTGTGGCAGCCTGCCGTGTTGGGCAGCACCGGCACGGCCAGCCGCTGCAGCAGCTGCCAAAAACCGTGGCTGGCGTCAGCCCCCAGCGCCCCATGTCGCCGCAACGAGGCCGTCAACATGCACGGCTGCGCCCGGCGCACGGCTTGCTCCAGCACCGCCGGTGAGGGGTAGCGCGAGGTGCCCAGCATCAGCCGGCTGGGCATCGGCTGACCGTACAGCCACAGAGGATCGCCTTCGGCGGTGGCCTCGGGTCGGTCAGAAGGGGCGTGGTTGCGGGCGGGTGCGTCGCTCATGGTGGCGGCTAGCCCCCGGTGATCGGGGTGATGATTTCGAGGCGGTCGCCGTCGTGCAGCGCTGTCGAGGCGTATTGTGCCCGTGGCACGAACTGCAGGTTGAGCGCCACGGCAAACGGTGGCTGCAAGCCCAGTGTCTGCTGGGCATGCGTCACGGCATCGGCCACACAGGCGCCATCGGGCAGGCAGGTCGATTGGCCATTGAGGGCGATGATCATAAGTGCAGGGTTTCGGGGGCTTCCACGCCGGCGCGCTCCCAGCGCAATCCCCAGCGTTGGGCCAGCGTGTGCGTGCCATGCTGCAGGTATTCCAGCACGGCGTCGTGCACCGCCGGCGCGATCATGTAGCCGTGTCGGTACAGGCCGTTGATCTGCAGCACCCTTGGGGCGACTTGCCGCACCGCAGGCAGGTTGTCGGGCAGCGTGGGGCGGCACTCGGTGTTGAGCTCCAGGATGCGCGCTTCGGCAAAGCCAGGGTGGACCGCGTAGGAGGCGCTGAGCAGCTCCAGCGTCGAGCGCACGCTGGCCGGCGAGCGGTCGTCGGCCTCGATTTCGGTGGCCCCGATGACGAAGTGGTGGTTTTCTTTCGGGGCAATGTAGATCGGATAGCGCGGGTGCAGCAGCCGGGTGGGGCGCTGCAGCGTGACGTCGGGCGCGTGCAGGCGCACGACTTCGCCGCGCACGCCTCGCAGGGCGCCCGGCGGCCAGTCGGCCTGGGCCCCGAGGCCGCGGCAGTCGAGCACCCAGGCACCCGGGTGGTCGCGCTGCCAGGCCAGGGCCTCGGCCAGCGTGGTGGGCTGGTTCCAGTGCAGGGGCACGGCGCGCTGGTGCAGCTCCTCCAGCAGCGCATCGAGCAGCTGGCGCCCATCCAGTTGGCCTTCCTGCGGCAGATACAAGCCCTGCGCGAAGCGCCCAGCCAGCGCAGGCTCGTGGGCCGATAGCTGCGCTTCATCCAGCGCCTGCGGTGACGGCAGCCCGGGCACCTGCCGGGCCGTGGCTTGCAGCAGGGCGGCCAGGCGGCTGGCTTCGCGCGCGTCCTGCCGGTGCCAGAGGATCAGGGTGCCGTTTTGCTGAAAAAACACTGGTCGGGGCAAGTCGGCGCAAAGCTGGCGCCAGCGCGGCAGCGCGTCGCGCCCCATCGCCACCACCGAAGGCTCGGTGACCGCCGACTCCGCCAGCGGGGCCAGCATCGCGGCCGCCACACGCGCGGCACCGCCAGCGGTGTGCGGCCCGCTGGCCTGCTCGACGAGGTGGACGCGCCAACCCAGCCGCACCAGGCTGACGCCCAGCAGTCGGCCCAGCAACCCAGCTCCCAGGATCAGCGCGGTGTCGGTGGCGTGCATGCCGCGATCGTACCCGAGCGCAGCCGGCGTATGATTGGATTTATGTCGCACCTGGACGATCTGGCCCATCCGGAACCGTGGCGCTACGCGCGTGTGCTGTCGATCGCAGGCAGCGACAGCGGCGGTGGCGCGGGCATTCAAGCCGACCTGAAGACGATCGCGGCCCTGGGCTGCTATGGGATGACCGCCATCACCGCGTTGACCGCGCAAAACACCTTGGGGGTGCGCGCGATCCACCCGGTGCCTGCTTCCTTTCTGAAAGAGCAGATCGCTGCGGTGGTGGAGGACATCGGCGTCGATGCGGTCAAGATCGGCATGCTGCACGCGCCCGACATCGTCGAGGCCGTGGCCTGGGCGATCGACACCTACCGTTTGCCCAACGTGGTGCTCGATCCGGTGATGGTGGCCACCAGCGGCGACACCTTGATCGAGCCGCCCACGGTGCAGCGTCTGGTCGAGGCGTTGTTTCCCCGCGCCACGCTGGTGACCCCCAACCTGGACGAGGCCGGCCTGCTGCTGGGGCGCGCGCTGACCGAAGAGGCGCAGCTGGAGTCGGCTGCAGCCGACCTGCTGGCGCTGGGGGCGCGGGCGGTGCTGCTCAAAGGGGGGCACCTGGAAGGTGCCCTCGTCACCGATCTGCTGGCGCTGGCCGATGAGCCCGCGGCCTACTGGACGTGGCTGCGCGGCGAGCGCATTGTCACCGACAACCTGCACGGCAGCGGCTGCACGCTGTCGTCGGCCATCGCATCGTATCTGGCGTTGGGCCAAACGCTGGAAGAGGCGGTGCAGTCGGCGCACGGCTGGGTGCGTGGGGCGATGCAGGCCGGCGCGCACGTTCACACCGGGCAGGGCCGCGGGCCGCTGAACCACGGCTGGGCGCCGGTGCCGATGCGGCTGCTGCGTTGAGCGCAGGCCGGCGTGGCCTCAAGGCCGCGCAGCGGTGGGCAGGCGGCCCAGCCGAGCCAGCAGGCGCGGGCTGGTGGTCGTGTATTCCAGCGGGACTGGGGCACCGCGCAGCTGCTCGGTGATGGCCAAGGCGGCCAGTGTCGCCTCATGGAAGGCGCACACGATCAGCTTGCGCTTGCCGGGGTAGTGGGTGATGTCGCCCACCGCGTACAGGCCGGGCTGCGAGGTCTGCAACGTCGTGGCGTCGACCACCAGATGCTTGCGTTGCAGGGCCAGGCCCCAGTGGGCCAGAGGGCCCAGGCGTGGGTGCAGACCCAGCCGCGGCAGCAACACCTCCAGCGGCAGGCTGTAGCGTTCGTCGGTGGCCGTGGCCACCTCCAGCGCCTGCAGCTGGCCGGCGTCGTCGGCCAGGGCGCCGATGGGCTGGCCTAGGGCAAGCCGGATCCAGCCCGCCCCGATGGCCGACTGCAACTGGGCGTCCAGCTCGGCATCGATGGCGAAGCGGTCGTGCCGGTGCAGCAGGGTGACGCTGGCTGCGCCGCTGTCGGCCACGCGCAACGCCAGCTGCACCGCGGCAGCGGTGCCGCCCACCACGACCACCCGCCTGTCGAGCCAGGCCGCCGGCGGCGGGTCGCGGTAAAACACCTGCTGCCCTTCCCAACGCTGAAGCTCGGGCACCGCCAGCGGCCGCGGCAAGAAGGCGCCCACCCCCGCAGCGATCACGACCGCACGCGCGTGCAGGTCCAGGCCGCCGTCGGTTTGCAGCCACCAGCGCGGCGCCTCATCCTCGGCCGACGCCGACGGCAACGCCTGCAGGGCCTGCACCACCTGCCCCAAATGCAGCGGCACGTGCAATGGCTCCAGCTGGCGCAACAGCCCCTGGGTCAGCTCGTGGCCGCTGCAGGCGGGCCAGCCCGGCACATCGTAGATGGGTTTGTCAGGGTACAGCTCGGCGCACTGACCACCGGCGTGCGGCAGGCTGTCCACCACGTGCACGCTCAGCTCCTGCAGGCCGAGCTGGAAGGCCGCAAACAGCCCCGCGGGGCCGGCGCCGATGACGGCCACATCGGTGTCGATGGCGGTGCCGTCGGCAGGCTTCATGGCCGCGCACCGGCGCCCTTCAGCGCTGCAGCAAGTGCAGCTTGCCCGTCATGTCTTTGTACTTGTCGGCGTCGGGCAGCGGAGCCTTGCGCTTGGTGATGCTCTTCCACGTCGGCAGCTTGGCCAGCTCGGCATTGAGGGCGATCATGTGCTGCTGGTCGCGCGGCACGTCTTCCTCGGCGTAGATGGCGCCGACCGGACACTCAGGGATGCAGACCGCGCAGTCGATGCACTCATCCGGGTCGATGGCCAAAAAGTTGGGGCCCTCGCGGAAGCAATCCACCGGGCAGACGTCGACGCAGTCGGTGTACTTGCAGGCGATGCAGG
The DNA here is from genome assembly GCA_025054905.1 of Tepidimonas sp. Taxonomy (GTDB): domain Bacteria; phylum Pseudomonadota; class Gammaproteobacteria; order Burkholderiales; family Burkholderiaceae_C; genus Tepidimonas. Next base: position 37 of record JANWZF010000017.1, on the reverse strand, counting down.
CTTCGGTGACGACGTGGGTCATGGTGACGCAATCCTT
>JANWZF010000225.1 GCA_025054905.1 Tepidimonas sp. | reverse complement strand
TATCTGCGCCAGGGCATTCACCTGCGTGGCTACGCGCAAAAGCAACCCAAACAGGAGTACAAGCGCGAGGCGTTCCAGCTGTTTGGCCAGATGCTGGATGCGGTGCGCGACGAGGTCACGCGCATCCTGATGAACGTGCGCGTGGCCACGCCCGAAGAGATGAGCGGGGCGGCGCAGGCGATCGAGCAGCGCGCCACGCACCTGACCAACGTCACCTACACCGCACCGACCGAAACCGGCGAGACACAGACCACCGCCGACCCCGGCCTGCTGGGTGCTCCCGCCGCCGCGCGCGTGCCACGCGTGGGCCGCAACGACCCGTGCCCGTGCGGCAGCGGCAAGAAGTACAAGCACTGCCACGGCAAGCTGGTGTGAGGGTACGGACCGGGGTTGGTTGCGGGGCGTGTTGGGGTTGGTACGGTGCAGGGTGTGGAAGGATGCCACTATACTCGGGCCGGGCTGGCGAGGCTGGGGTGGGGCCGATCAGGAGGCGCAGGGTATGCTGCAGAATTGGAGTATCGGAAGCCGGATGGCCTGGGCGGTCGGCGTGATGGCCGCCGCGCTGGTAGCCATCGGAGCATTGTTATACTGGGTTGATCACACCCATGTGATGCCTAGGAAGGAGGCTGCCGAACGCGCGCAAAACATGGCGGCGCTGGCGGCGGAATGGGCGTGGCTGGCCGAGGTTCAGTATCAGCGGCAGCTGACGGTTGCGCGCTTTGGCGCAAACAACGCCGAACTCCGGCAGTCCGTTTTGCGGTGGATCGAAGAAACGAGATTGCGCGTCAGTCAGTTGCAGGAAGCTCTCAAGCGCGATATCGGTTTGACCGGGCAAAAAGCCGCCTTTGAACAGGTGGAGCGCGCGCGGCAGGAATACCTGCAGGTCAGGGATGAGCTGTCCCGGCTGGGCGAGGGACAGGACGCTGCCGCGATGGGGCTTTTGGCACCCAGGGTGCAGCAGGTCGGGCAGGCTTACAGCGAGGCGGCGAGCCAGCTGGCTGCAGCGCTGCAGCGCGAGGCCGACCAAATGCGCAAAGAGGCCAACGCCGCCTATCAGCGCGCTGAGTCCATGGTGTTGATCACCATTCTGGTGGCATTGGTGGTTGGCGGTGTGGCGGCATGGGCGATGGTGCGCAGCATCACGCGCCCGCTGGGGCGCGCTGTCGCTTTTGCCGAAGCCGTGGCGCAAGGCGATCTGACCCGGCATGTGCAGGTGCAGGGGCGCGATGAGGTCGCCCGTCTGCTGCAGGCCCTGCAGCAGATGCAGCAGGCGCTGGTCGGGGCGGTGGCGCGCATTCGCCAGGCAGCGGCGAGTGTGGACCATGGCGCCGCTGAGATTGCTGCGGGCAATCAGGATTTGTCCTCGCGCACCGAGAATGCTGCCGCCAGTCTGGAGCAGACCGCTTCCAGCCTGGAGGCGTTGACCCAGACCGTTCGTCACAGTGCCGAGGCGGCACGCACCGCCAATCAGCTGGCCGTCCAGGCTGCGCAGATCGCGCGTGAAGGTGGGCAGGCGGTGCAGGAAGTCACGCTGTCCATGCAGGGGATTGAGGCGGCCAGCCGCAAGATTGCCGACATCACCAACGTGATCGATGGCATCGCATTCCAGACCAACATCCTGGCACTCAATGCGGCGGTGGAGGCTGCGCGCGCGGGTGAGGCGGGCCGTGGCTTTGCGGTGGTGGCCGGTGAAGTGCGTGCACTGGCGCAGCGCAGCGCCCAGGCGGCCAAAGAGATCAAGGCGCTGATCGAAGACAGTGTCCAGCGGGTGCAGCAGGGGGGTGAGCAGGTGCATCGTGCCAGCGGCACGATGGAGCAGATTGTCCAATCGATCCAGCGCGTGGCCGACATGATCGGGGAAGTCACGGCCACGGCCAATGAGCAGAGCGAAAACATCACCCAGGTCAATGCTGCCGTGGGGCAGCTGGATCAGGCCACCCAGCAAAACGCGGCACTCGTTGAGCAGGCGGCGGCGGCAGCCGTCAGTCTGCGCCAGCAGGCCGAGGAGCTACTGCGGGTGGTGAAACAATTCAAGGTGGAGGAAGACCCGGGCCAGTTACCAGGCACGATACGCGCCACCGCCCAGGCATCTGACGTGCCGCAGCGTCCGGCTGCCGTCGGTGTGCCCCAGCAGCAGGCAGGGGGCCGCCCAGGCGAATCGAAAACGCCAGGCCCGGTTGCAGGGTCGACGTCGGGGGCGGGTCCGAAAGATCGCGCGGTCGGCAGGGGGGCGGGCGCAACGTCCCCGGCGCTACCGCAACACATCAAGCCTGCCGTTCACGCCCATGCACAGCAAGAAGGCGAATGGGAAACATTTTGACGCCCATGTGGGTCGGGCATTGCGGCGGTGGGGGCCGTGCGCTGCTAAGATCACAGAATGACTGTTCAACTGGCAAGACCGCAGGCCTCTGAGCTTCTGCCCATTGCGGGCGTGCGCCTGGGCGTGGCCGAGGCGCACGTGCGCAAGCCCAACCGCAAGGACCTGACCGTCCTGTTGCTCGACGAAGGCAGCGTGGTGGGGGGCGTCTTCACGCGCAACCGCTATTGCGCCGCGCCGGTGCAGGTCTGCCGCGAGCATCTGGCGGCCGGACTCGGCATCCGGGCGCTGGTGATCAACACCGGCTGTGCC
>JANWZF010000218.1 GCA_025054905.1 Tepidimonas sp. | reverse complement strand
CAGCAGCACCAGGGGGGCCAGCAGCATGCCAGCCAGTGCGGCCAGCGCGCCCCGCCAGCCGAACTGGCGCCCGCCGATCATCAGCGCCAGGTTGACCACGTTGGGGCCGGGCAGCAGCTGCGCCACCGCCCAGTCGTGAACGAACTGCTCACGCGTCAGCCACTGCCGACGCTGCACCAGCTCGCGCTGGGCCACGGCCAGCACGCCGCCAAAACCCTGCAGGGCCAGCCACGTGAAGGCCCAAAACAGCTGCATCGGCGAGCGGGGCGTGGCCACCGCGGGCGCAGGTTCGGTGTTCATGGGCAATCCATGTTCAGAATCCCGACGCGGGTAATCCCCGGCGGGACGGTGGGCGTGTCGGTTCTACAATGAACCGCAGCCGCTCCCGCGAGGGTGGGGGGGCGACCCGGCAGCCAGTTCAGGAGTCCCATTCGTGCAGTCATCCAACGCAAAGGCCAACGAAGCCGACGCTGCCTCGCGGCAGGCGCAGACGGCAGCGAGGGTGATCAAGAAATATCCCAACCGGCGCTTGTATGACACCGACAGCTCATCGTACATCACGCTCGGGGACGTCAAGGCGCTGGTGATGCGCGGCGAGCCCTTCGTGGTGCGCGATGCCCGCACGGGTGAGGATCTGACGCGCTCGATCCTGCTGCAGATCATCCTGGAGGAGGAAACGGCCGGAGTACCGTTGTTTTCCGAAAAAATGCTGGCCAACATCATCCGTTTCTATGGCCACGCCATGCAGGGCTTCATGGGCTCGTACCTGGAGCGCAACCTGCAGCTGTTCCTGGAACTGCAGCAAAAGATGGCCGAGCAGGCCAAGGAAGTCACGCCCGAGCTGTGGCAGCAGTTTCTGGCCGCGCAGTCGCCGCTGATGATGGGCAACCTGTTTGCGCAGTCGCAAAAGGCGTTCCTGCAGATGCAGGAGCAGATGCTGGCGGCATTAACGGGCAAGCCCCCCCACTGAATGCTGCATCACGTGCGGCGCGGCGGGGTTGCGGGACAATACGGTCCCATGAACGAGTCTGCCCCCGTTGCGGCGCCCACGCGCCCACCCACCATCGGCTTTGTCAGTCTGGGCTGCCCCAAGGCGTTGACCGATGCCGAGTTGATCCTGACGCGCCTGTCGGCCGAAGGCTACCGCACCAGCAAGCGTTATGAGGATGCCGATCTGGTCATCGTTAACACCTGTGGCTTCATCGACGAAGCAGTCCAGGAAAGCCTGGATGCCATCGGCGAGGCCCTGAGCGCCAACGGGCGCGTGATCGTCACCGGCTGCCTGGGGGCACGTCAGGACGGCCAGGGCGCCAACCTGGTGCGCAACCTGCACCCAGCGGTGCTGGCGGTCACCGGTCCGCACGCCACCGACGAGGTGCTGCAGGCCGTGCATCAACACCTGCCCAAGCCGCACGATCCGTTCGTCGATCTGGTGCCCCCGCCGTCCAACGCGATCGAAGGCGTGGGCGTCAAGCTCACCCCGCGGCACTACGCCTACCTCAAGATCAGCGAGGGGTGCAACCACCGCTGCACCTTCTGCATCATCCCCTCACTGCGCGGCGATCTGGTCAGCCGGCCCATCGGCGACGTGCTCACCGAGGCGCAGCGGCTGCTGCAGGGCGGGGTCAAAGAGCTGCTGATCGTCAGCCAGGATACCTCGGCGTACGGGGTCGACCTGAAGTACCGTACCGGTTTCTGGAATGGGCGGCCGGTGCGCACCCGTCTGCTGGAGCTGGTGCGCGAGCTGGGGCTGCTGGCACGCGAGCACGGGGCATGGGTACGGCTGCATTACGTCTACCCTTATCCGCACGTCGACGAGATCATCCCGCTGATGGCCGAAGGGCTGGTGTTGCCGTACCTGGATGTGCCGTTTCAGCACAGCCATCCCGACGTGCTGCGCGCGATGAAGCGGCCGGCCAGCGGCGAGGCCAATCTGGAGCGCATCCGCACCTGGCGCTCGATCTGTCCGGAGCTGGTCATTCGCAGCACCTTCATCGCGGGCTTTCCGGGCGAGACCGAAGCGGCCTTCGAGCATCTGCTGGACTTCGTGCGCGAGGCGCAGATCGATCGTGCGGGCTGCTTTGCCTATTCACCGGTGCAAGGGGCCGCGGCCAATGAGCTGCCGGGCGCCTTGCCCGATGAGGTCCGCCAGCAGCGGCGGGCGCGCTTCATGGCGGTGGCCGAAGCCGTGGCCATCGAGCGGCTGCAACGCCGCATCGGCGCCACGATGCAGGTGCTGGTGGACCAGGCCGTCAGCCTGGGCAAAAAGGGCGGGGTGGGGCGCACCTACGCCGATGCACCGGAAATCGATGGCACGGTGCGGCTGTTGCCGCCAGCCAAAATCAGCAAGACCTATCGGACGGGTGATTTTGTGCGTGCGCGCATCGTCGCAGTAGATGGGCACGATTTGATCGGTGAGCCGTGCTGATGGTTGCGTGGCGTGCCCGCGTCCGCGGGAGCTACGGGCCTCAGCCGCCATGGCCACCAACACAAAAGCCGACCTGGAGGCCGGCTTTTGTCGATCGATGGACAGCGGCAGTGCGCTATCTGACCGTTGGTGCCCAGGAGAGGACTCGAACCTCCACGCCTCGCGGCGCCAGTACCTGAAACTGGTGCGTCTACCAATTCCGCCACCTGGGCGTCTCAGGATTTTTAAATTGTACCCGACTGCCACCAGCCCAACGTCGGGCGGGATGTGTGGCATGATCGGGTTCTGAAACGAAAGCGCGGACTGCGCTGGTGCCCAGGAGAGGACTCGAACCTCCACGCCTCGCGGCGCCAGTACCTGAAACTGGTGCGTCTACCAATTCCGCCACCTGGGCGTCTCAGGAAGCCATAATCATACACCAAACGCAATGCGTGGCCGCCTCGGCCGCGCCAAGGAATGCCATCGACGTGAAAGATCCCACTCCTCCCAGCACGAACGAAATCGAAGGGACCGTCGTCGGTCACCGCGACGGTCACGGCTTCGTCGTGCGCGACGATGGGCAGCCGGACATTTACCTGTCGCCCAACGAGATGCGCGCCGTGCTGCATCGTGACCGCGTGCGCGTGCGCATCTTGCGCCACGACCGCCGCGGCCGTCCCGAAGGGCGTGTCACCGAAATCCTGGCGCGGCCCAGTGCGCCGATCATCGGGCGGCTGCTGCACGAAAACGGCGTCTGGCTGGTGGCCCCCGAGGACAAGCGCTACGGCCAGGACGTGTTGATTCCCAAGGGGGCAACCGGGACCGCCCAACCCGGCCAGGTGGTCGTGGTGGAGCTGACCGAGCCGCCCGCGCTGTACGGTCAGCCGGTGGGCCGCGTCACGGAGGTGCTGGGTGACATCGACGACCCCGGCATGGAAATCGAAATCGCGGTGCGCAAGTACGGCGTGCCGCACCAGTTTTCGGAAGGCGCGCTGGCCGAGGCGCGTGCGCTGCCAGACAAGGTGCGGGCGGTTGACCGGCGGGGCCGCATCGACCTGACCGATGTGCCGCTGGTGACCATCGACGGCGAAGACGCGCGCGACTTCGACGATGCGGTCTACTGCGAACCGGCGCGGCTCGGGCGCGGCAAGGGCTGGCGGTTGCTGGTGGCCATTGCCGATGTCAGCCACTACGTGCGCAACGGCAGCGCGCTGGACATCGACGCCTACGACCGTGCCACCAGCGTGTACTTTCCGCGCCGCGTCATCCCGATGCTGCCGGAAAAGCTCTCCAACGGGCTGTGCTCGCTCAACCCGGGGGTGGATCGGCTGTGCATGGTGTGCGACATGCTGATCGACGCCAAGGGACAGGTGCAGGCGTACCAGTTTTACCCTGCGGTCATGCACAGCCACCAGCGCTTCACGTACACGGAGGTGGCTGCGATCCTGCAAAACACCCGCGGCCCGGAGGCGCAGCGGCACGCGGCATTGGTGCCCCACCTGCTCAACCTGTACGATGTTTTTCGGGCCTTGCTGCGCGCGCGCGAAGCCCGCGGGGCGGTCGATCTGGAAACGGTGGAAACCCAGATCGTCTGCGACGAGGCTGGCCGCATCGAGCGCATCGAGCCCCGCACCCGCAACGACGCGCACCGCTTGATCGAAGAGGCGATGCTGGCGGCCAATGTCTGCGCGGCCGACTTTGTCGCCAGCCATCAACACCCCTGCCTGTACCGCGTGCACGAGCGGCCGTCGGCCGACAAGGTCGAGCTGCTGCGCGAGTACCTCAAGGCGCTGGGGGTCAGCGCCACCTTGCCGGATCAACCCGCGCCGCGGGATTTCCAGGCCCTGTCCAAGGCCACGGCCGACCGTCCCGATGCGCCCCAGATCCATCAGATGCTGCTGCGCTCGATGCAGCAGGCGATGTACTCGCCGCACAACGTCGGGCACTTTGGGCTGGCTTTCGAAGCTTACACCCACTTCACCAGCCCCATCCGGCGCTATCCCGATTTGCTGGTGCACCGCGTCATCAAGGCCATCCTCAAGGCAGAACGCTACCACCTGCCAGCGCTGCCCTTGCCGGGGGAAGCGCAAGCCAAGCTGGCCAGGCGCCTGCAGGATCGCGGCCCGTCGGAGGCGATGACGCGCACGCGCGGCCGCCCCAGCGACGAAGTGCTGGGATGGGAAGCTGCCGGCCTGCACTGCAGCGCCAACGAGCGTCGGGCTGACGAGGCCAGCCGCGACGTGGAGGCCTGGCTGAAGTGCAAGTACATGCGCGAGCACCTTGGCGAAGAGTTTGCCGGCACCGTCAGCGCAGTCACCAGCTTCGGGCTGTTCGTCACGCTCGACAGCCTGTACGTCGAAGGTCTGGTGCACATCACCGAGCTTGGGGGCGAATACTTTCAATATGACGAGCGCCGCCAGGAGCTGCGCGGCGAGCGCACCGGGGTGCGCTACGGGCTGGGCACGGCGGTGCGCGTGCAGGTCAGCCGGGTCGATCTGGATGGACGCCGCATCGACTTCCGGCTGGTGCGCTCCAGCGACGAGGAGGGTGGCGCCGAACGCGCCGGCAAGGCAGCGGCCAAGACGCGCAACCCGCCCAAACGCCGTGGTGCCGAAGGCGGCGCGCCCGAGGCGCCGGAGGTTGGCCGTCCTGGCCGCGGGCGTGACCGGGGCGGCGCCGGCCCGCAGGGACGCCGCGCCGCGGGTGCAGCAGCGGCACGCGGTCGGCACAGCCGCGGCAGCCGGCGTTGAGCGCCACGGCCGCGACGGTGGGTGCAGCCGCTTCATCGTACGATAGAGCCCGTCATGCGCATTGTCCTGTTTCTGCTCGATACCCTCTTTTTCATCCTCGTGGCTGCGGCGCTGCTGCGCGGCTGGATGAACACACGCCGCTTGCGCATGTCGCAGCAGCCCGGCCCCTTCGTGATCGCCATCACCGACTGGATCGTGCGGCCGATGCGGCGCTGGCTGCCGCGCACGTGGGCCCAGGCCAACACCGACTGGGGCAGCCTGCTGTCGGCGGTCCTGCTGGCGCTGGCCTACGCCGGCCTGGTCTCGATGCTCAGCGGCACGACGGTGTCCTATGTGGTGGGGGTGCCGCTGCTGGCGCTGCACTTTTTGCTGCGCACGGTGCTGCAGGGGCTGATGGTGCTGCTGCTGGGCTATGCGCTGCTGTCGTGGGTGCAGCCGATGTCGCCGGCGCTGGGGTTGCTGGGCCGGCTGCTCGAGCCGCTGCTGGCCCCGCTGCGTCGGCTGATCCCGACCGTGGGCGGGGTGGACCTGTCGGTGCTGGTGCTGCTGATCGTCCTGCAGGTGGGGTTGATGGTGCTCGGCTGATGGCGCCCGCGCCGTTCAGATCAGGCCCTCGAACATCAGCACATCCACCTCGTCGCCCACGGCCACCGACCCCTGATCGTGGTGCAGCACGATCAGACCGTTGGCCTCCACCATCGAGCGCAGCACGCCCGAGCCCTGCTGGCCGGTGGTGCGCACCTGCAGCGATCCGTCGGGGGCGCGGCTGACGATGCCGCGCTGGTATTCGGTGCGGCCGGGCTTTTTGCGCATCGGCTCGTTGCTGCGCGCGCAGCGGCAGCAGCTCGGAGGGTGAGGCGCCCATCAAGCGCAACAGCGCCGGCCGCACGAAGACCAGAAACGTCACCATCGCCGCGACGGGATTGCCAGGCAGACCGAACAGCAGCGTGGGGGCGGTATCGGGTGCCAGCCGCAGGCTCCCCACGGCCATCGGTCGCCCGGGCCGCATCGCGATGCGCCAGAACACGACGTCGCCCAGACGCCGCATCATCGCCTTGGTGTGGTCGGCTTCGCCCATGCTGACGCCCCCACTGGTGATGACGGCATCGGCCTGCGCAGCGGCTGCGCGCAGGGCCGCTTCCAGCTCGGCCGGCTCGTCGCGCACCACGCCCAGGTCGATCACCTCGACCCCAAGCCGGTGCAGCAGGGCTGTCAGGGTGTAGCGGTTGCTGTCGTAGATGGCACCGGGACGCCAGGGTTGCCCGAGGCTGAGCACCTCATCGCCGGTGGAAAAGTACGCCACCCGGGCTCGCCGCACCACGGTGAGCTCGGCCTGGCCCAGGCTGGCCGCCAGGCCCAAGGCCGCCGGCCCCAGCCGTTGGCCGGCCTGCAGCGCCGGCTGACCGGCCGCCAGATCCTCGCCCCGCAGGCGGCGATGCTCTCCGGGGCGCACCACGCCCGGGGGCAGCGTGATCGTCGTGTCGGAGGTGGCGCTGACCAATTCCAGCGGTACCACCGTGTCGCAGCCGGCTGGCATCACCGCACCGGTCATGATGCGCACGCAGGCACCGGCGGGCACGGGCTGCACCCAGCCGGCCTGGCCCGCGTAGCACGTGCCCAGCACCTGCAGCGTGGTCGGCTGCGAGGGATGCAAATCCGCACCGCGCACCGCGTAGCCGTCCATCGCCGCGTTGTCGTGAGGGGGGACATCCATCGGCGCCACGACGGCCTGCGCCAGGATGCGCTCGCGGGCGGCCGGCAGGGCCACGCGCTCGACGTCGCGGATCGGCTCCACCCACCGCTGCAAAAAGGCGTGGACGGCAGAGGCAGGCAAGGCATGCGGGTCGTAGCCCTGCAGTTCAGCGGCCAGTTCTTCCAGGGATTTCATGCGGTTCAAGCCAGCGGGGACGGGTTGCGCGGCGCGGCGGCCGCCAGCGCGTGCAATTGCGGCAGCGTGTTGACGTTGGCAAAGGCCAGCGGATCATCGTGCGGCGCGTCAAACGGCACGACGACCGTGGCCAGCTGCGCGGTCCAGGCGTCGATCTTGCGTCCACCGCCCTGCACAAAAGCCTGCAGGCTTTCCAGCAGATGGGCTCCCAGTAGGCAAAACACCGGTTGCGGCCGCAGCTGGCCGTCGGATTCCGGGGCGGCCGCCACGGCCAGATCGGCGCGCGTGCGCAGCACCGCCTGTGCCAGTCGATCAGCCAGATCCAGCGGCAACAGCGGGGAGTCGCACGGCACCACCAGCAGCCACGGTGTGTCGGCGTGCAGCAGGCCGGTGAGCATGCCGGCCAGCGGCCCCGCGTGCCCTTTCAGCACGTCCGGCCACACCGGCACCCCCAGCGCCTCGTAGGCGGCCAGATTGCGGTTGGCATTGATCATGTGCGCACCGATCCAGCCGCCCCGCTGTTGCTGCAGCCGCAGCAAGACGTGCAGCACCAGCGGCGCCCCTCGAAACGCTTGCAGCCCCTTGTCCACGCCGCCCATGCGGCGCGCAAGGCCGCCGGCCAGGATCAGGCCGGTCACGGCCCCCGCCTGCGGGGGCGTCCAGCCTGCGCTTGAGGAGGCTGTGCGCATCGCGGTCAGCCCCCGATGTAGCTCATTTCGATGCGCCGCGCCGAGCGACGCGTCTGCGGTGGCAACAGGGCGCGGATTTCCGAGTAGCGATCGTTGCGCGATCCCCAGATCGCCGCCAGGGAGGCAGCCAACTCGGCATCGCTGACCCCTGCGCGCAGCAGCGCGCGCAGGTCGTAGCCGCGTTCGGCAAACAGGCACAGGTACAGCCGTCCTTCGGTGGACAGCCGGGCCCGGTTGCAGTCGCGGCAAAACGCCTGGGTGACGCTGCTGATGAAGCCCACTTCGCCCAAAGCCGGGTCGTGCCGACCATCAGGCCCGGCATAACCCCAGCGCTCAGCCGTTTCGCCCGGGGCACCGGGCGGCAGCGGCACCAGCGCGAACGCTTCCTGCAGTCGGGCCCGCACCTGCGCGCTGGGCAGCACCTCGTCCAGACACCAGCCGTTGGAGCTGCCGACATCCATGTATTCGATGAAACGCAACACGATGCCACTGCCGCGGAAATGGCGCGCCATCGGCACGATCTGGTCATCATTGGTGCCGCGTTTGACGACCATGTTGACCTTGATCGGCTGCAAGCCCGCTGCCTGCGCGGCTGCGATGCCCTCCAGCACTTCGGCGACGGGAAAGCCAACGTCGTTCATCCGCTGGAAGACCGCGTCATCCAGCGCATCCAGACTGACGGTGACACGCTGCAATCCGGCTTGCCGCAGCGCGTGCGCCTTGCGCTTGAGCAGGCTGCCGTTGGTGGTCAGCGTCAACTCCGGCGGTTCACCTTCCACGGTGCGCAAACCGGCCAGCATCTCGATCAGCTGTTCGATGTTCTTGCGCAGCAGCGGCTCGCCGCCGGTCAAGCGGATCTTGCGCACCCCGTGGGCCAGAAAAAGCCGTGCCAGGCGCGTGATCTCCTCAAACGTCAGCAGGTCGGCGTGGGGCAGGTAGGGGTAATCCTTGCCGAACACCTCCTTAGGCATGCAGTAGCTGCAGCGGAAATTGCAGCGGTCGGTGACGCTGATGCGCAGGTCGCGCAACGGCCGCTGCAGCGCATCGAACAGCCGACCCGTGGGCGCTTGCGCCACCGCGGGACGCGGCGCGGCCAGCGCGGCGATGCGCTGGTCGTGGAGGGGAATGACACGCTCGGCCATGGTGCGCTAGATTATCGCGGTCGGGCGGCAGTATGGCGCGTGGGGTTTCCCCGCCCGACCCGTCCGTTCGCTAGGAGACAACATGTCCATCGATCGACGCCATTGGATGTTGGGTACGGCAGCCCTGCTGGGCGGCTGGGCGGTGGACTTGCAGGCTCAGCCCGCTGACGCGGTGGCTGCCGAAGCCAAGGCCCCTCCGCTGCCAGCCCTTGGGGCATCCTGGCCGCTGCCGCCGCTAGAACTGTTGGATGGCAGCCGCGTGGAGCCGCGCGAGCTGGACGGCAAGGTGGTGGTGCTTTACTGGTGGGCCAGCACCTGCCCGTTCTGTGCTGTCACCACGCCTCATCTGTACGCCTTTTGGCAGCGCCATCGGGGACGTCCGGGCTGGCAGCTGCTGACGCTGTCGATCGACCGCACACCTGAGGCCGCCCAGCGCTATCTGCAGCAGCGTGGTTATGCCATGCCCTGTGCTTGGGTGACGCCGCAGCTGCAGCGTGCGATGCCCAAGCCCAAGGGGCTGCCGATCACCCTGGTGCGCGGTCGCGACGGGCGCATCCTGATGGCCGAGCGCGGGCAGCTGTTTGCCGAAGACATCGACGCCATCGCGCAGTGGCTGTAGTCCCGCTGGCGGGGCGGGCGGCTGCGGCCACCCGCACGTGGCCGTCAGGCCAGCAAGGGCAGGATCAGCAAGGCCACGATGTGGATGATCTTGATGAGCGAGGTGACCACCGGGCCGGCGGTGTCCTTGTAGGGGGCGCCGACCGTATCGCCGGTGACGGCGGCCTTGGCGCATCGGCAACCAATAGGCCCGGACTGTCAGCATCACGCCAGTAAAATGGGGGACAGTTGGGTTGTCCGGCTGTTGCCGCAGGCGCTGCTGATTGACGGCAGCATCCAGGAACGGTTGGTTTTTCTTTTTCAGGTTCTGGCTGATTCATCATGTCCCTCGACCAAGTCACCGCGGGCGACAAAGTCCCCGACGCTTTCAATGTCATCATCGAAATCTCCATGAACGGCGAGCCGATCAAGTACGAGGTCGACAAGGCCTCAGGCGCGATCTTCGTCGATCGTTTCATGAACACCGCGATGCACTACCCGACCAACTACGGCTATGTGCCGCAGACCATCGCGGGGGATGGCGACCCGGTGGACGTGCTGGTCATCACCCCGGTGCCGTTGCCGCCCGGGGTGGTGGTGCCGTGCCGCGCGCTGGGCATCCTGAAGATGGAAGACGAGGGTGGCGTTGACGGCAAGGTGCTGGCGGTGCCCACCGAAAAGGTGCTGCCTCTGTATTCGCGCTGGAAAACGCTGGAGGACCTCAACCCGGTGCGTTTGAAGACCATCGAGCACT
>JANWZF010000114.1 GCA_025054905.1 Tepidimonas sp. | reverse complement strand
GTTGATCTGCACCGCTGTCCCACGCGCGGTTCCGGTGTTGCTGCTGGTGTGCGCCACGATGGCCGAGGCCGCATCACGCAGACGGCCAGAAAAAATGACATACCCGTCCATCACCGATGGCAACGCAGTCTCGGTGGGGGCACTTTGCCCACGCAGCATCTGCTCTTGGACTTCGCGCGCATCGGGGCCGTACGTGGTCGCTGCCGTTGGTGTGAGAACTTCGCGAAACGGCTGCCCAGACGCATTTGTCACGCCCTGCCCCATGAACAGCGGGCGGCCCAGCGTATCCTGCGTGTTGGCCAGGGCCAGCAGTCGCTCGCGGATGCCTTCTAGCTCCTCGGCAATGGTGCGACGGTCGCTGGTGTTGAGCGCCCCATTACCACCTTGTACCAAAAGCTCTTTGATACGATGGTAAAGGTCGCTGACTGTACCCAGGGTACTTTCCGCCAGCTCGATGTTGCGCCGCGCCGCATCCAGCGCGCGCTGGTCGGACTGGATGCGCTGCATGCGCGCCTGCTCGCGCTCGGCCAGCGCTGCCGCGGCTGGATCGTCGCTGATGCGGCGCACGCGCTTGCCCGAGGACAGCTGGTCCTGCAGCTCAGCCAGCTGCGCACCGCGCTGCTGCAGGCGGTTGATGGTGTTGTCGTAGCTGTAAGCCGTGGCCACGCGATAGACGGTCGTCATGATCAGCCCCTGGATCAGCGGAACGTGCTCAGCAGCGTGTCAAACACCGACTGCACCGTTTGCAGGTACTTGGCGGTGGCCTGGTAGGCCTGCTGGAACTGCAGCATGCGTGCGGCCTCTTCGTCGAGGTTGACCCCGGCCTTGTTGGCGCGGCGCTGCTCGGCGTCGTTGGCCTGTGCCGTGGAAAATTCCGCGCGCGTCTTGCCTTCGTTGACACGCGAGGCGAGGTTCGAAAACACCGCGACATAGCCTTCGGACAGCCTGATGCTGCCGTCGAACATCACCGTGTCACGCAGCGCCAGCATCGCCTGCGCGTTGCCGCCGTTGAATGTTACGCTGGGCGCAGGTGTGTTTTGCAGCTGAAACACGTCCCCGTTGTTGGGCTGGCCGCGCAGCGTGATCTGGACCTGGACCGTGTTGGACCCAGAGGTGTAGCTGAAGGTCATCGGTTGGCCCGGGGTATAGGTCACCGAGGCCGGGGTAAAGCCGGCCAGCGCAAAAGTGTTGGGAGCCGTAAAGGTCAGCGCCGCCGGCAAGGTGGGCATGGCCCAGGTGCCGCTGACCACGGTGGCCGAGACGGCCTCGATCGTGGCGTTGCCGGTGTTGGGGGTGCCCAGCGCCAGCGACAGCCGGCTGGCTGCGGCGAGCTCCGCCGGACGCGCCAGCGCCATCTGCAGCGAGGCGGCCGCCGTGGCTCCCGGCGAAAGCACAAAGCGGTCTCCCGCGGCCGCAGAGCCGGCGGCCGTGACGGTCAGGCCGTCGACCGTCACGCCCGTGGAGAGCGTCAGCGGCGTGCCTGGCGCGCTGGCCTGCCAGGCTGAGCCGTTCCAGTACCAGCCGTCGCGGCTGCGCTGGATGAAGCCCTGGGTGGGGCTGGTCATCTGGATGATGTAGTCCTCGGACTTGAGCTGGGTGGGGTCGGCCACCACCGCACCGACGCTGCCCGAGCCGGTGTTGGTCACGGCCGGCTTGCCCGCCAAGGCCGCGTAAGCGAACAAGTCGGCTCCCGGCTGGCCCAGCAGGTTGAGCCCGCTGCGCTGCTGGCGGTTGACGGTTTCGGCCAGCGCCAACGCCATGCGCCCCAGCTCGGCCTGGGTCTGCACCGCATCGCGGTTGACGAAGTCGAGCAAGCCCTTGAGCTTGCCACCGCCCAGAAAGTCGGCCGGCACGTCGTAGGCGGTGGCCCCCTGCACGAACTGCAGCTTGAGCTGGCGGTCGCCATCCAGATCGGCGCGCACCACACGCAGCCCGGCGGCCTGGTTGCCCAGCACCAGCGGCAGGCTGCCCGCCACAAACACCGACAGCGTGCCATCGTCGGCCGGCAGCGTGGTCACCTGCACCTGCTCGTTGAGCTGCGCGATCAGCCGGTCACGCTGATCCAGCAGGTCGTTGGGGCTGGCGCCGCTGCCTTCGGAGCGCGCGATCGCGGCGTTGACCTGGGCGATCGCCTGCGCCAGGCGGTTGATTTCCTGGGTCACCTCGCTGGCCTGCAGGCGCGCGCCGGTGGCGATTTCGTCGCTGCGCACCATCGTGTCGCGCAAGCGGCCCGCCAGCTGGTCGAAGCGGTCCAGCACCACCTGGCGCGCGGCGCTGTCGCTGGGGCTGGAGGCCACGTCGGTCCAGGCATTGAGCGCATCGTTGAGCAGCTTGCCGAGGCTGCCCTCGCCCAACGGGAACAGCGACTCGATGCTCTTGAGGTATTGCAGCCGCACCTGGTCCGCGGCGGCAGTGGCGCGCGTGCTGTTGGCCTCGCGCGTCAGAAACGCGTCGTAGCCCTCGCGCGCCACCGCCTCGATCTGCACGCCCTTGCCAAAATAGCCGCTGCCCAGTTGCTGGCCTGGCACCGAGTTGAGCTCCACGCGCTGGCGCGTGTAGCCCACGGTGTTGGCGTTGGCGATGTTGTGACCGATGACCTGCAGCGCCGCCTGGTTGGTGGTCAGCGCGCGGGTGGCAATGTTGAGGGCGCTCATGGCAGGGCCTCCTGCCTCAGGTCAGCGCCCGCTGCAGCTGCAGCGTGGTGTTGATGACGCGGCTGAGCTTGGCCGCGTACTGCGGGTCGGTGGCGTAGCCGGCCTGCTGCAGCTGTTGTGCAAACGCCTGTGGCGAATGCAGGTTGCGCAGCACCGCCCGGTAGCGGGGACTGCCGGTGATCAGGCGCGCATAGTCGCGAAACGCCTCAGCGTAGCTGTCGTAGGCCCGAAAGCGCTCCACCACCTTGCGGGGCTGGCCGTCCACGTACTCGGTGGTGGTCACTTCAGCCACCTTGCCCTTCCAGCCCGGGCCGGCCTTGATGCCGAACAGGTTGTACGAAGGGCGGCCGTCGGCGGTGCGGATTTCGCTGCGGCCCCAGCCGGTTTCGTGCGCGGCCTGGCCGATCATGAACGCGGCGGGAAGGCCGGTTTCGCGCTGCACCTGCTGCGCCGTGGCACGATGCTGCTCGACGAAGGCGGCCTGAGCCGCGGTCGGACGCGGAACCGCCCCCGTGCCGGCCGCCCCCGTCGCCGGGGCTGCCGCGCTTTCGGCAGCCCCACGCGCCCGCGCGGCCGGGTCGATCTGCTGCTGCAGCTGGCGCTCGATCATCTCCGCCAGGCCGCCGGGCAGCCCGGTCATCTTGACCGCCCACTGCTCATCGAGCAGGTCCATGCCGAGATCGGTGCCTTCGTTGTCCATCAGTCCACTTTTCATCGTCGCTTCGCGCATCGACTTGAGCAGCTCGCGCATGAACAGCGCCTCGAACTGACGGGCGGTCTCTTTCAGCGCGGCCTTGGGGTCGCGCCCGGCCGCGCTCTTGAGGGCGTCGAGGCTGCGCGCATCGGCCGCCAGCCCGCGCGCCGCGTCGGCCCCGAGCGTGAAGCGCACATCGGCCACCATGTCAGATCACCTCCAGCTCGGCCTTGAGCGCCCCGGCGGCTTTGAGCGCCTGCAGGATGGCCAGCAGGTCCTGCGGCGTGGCCCCGAGCTTGTTGAGCGCGCGCACCACGTCGGCCAGCTGCGCCGAGGCCTCCACCTCGATGATCTTGCCGCCGTCCTGCTGGATCTGGATGTCGGCCTTCTCGGTGACGACGGTCTGGGCCCCCGGGGGCGCAAACGGCGGCGGCTGGCTGACCTGCGGCGTGGAGCTGATGCTGATCGACAGGTTGCCGTGCGCGATGGCCGCCGGAGCCAGTTTGACGGCCTGGTTGAGCACCACCGAGCCGGTGCGTGCGTTGAAAACCACGCGCGCCGTCGGCGCCGCCAGCTCCACCGGCAGATCCTCCAGGCTCGCCAGAAACGCCACCCGTTCGTTGGGATCGCGCGGCGCGCGCACCTGCACCGTGCGACCATCCAGCGCCTGCGCGGTGCCGTCGCCAATGGCGCGGTTGATGGCCGCCGCCACGCGCGTGGCGGTCTGGAAGTCCTCCGCGCGCAGCGCCAGCGTGACGGATTCACCCAGCAACAGGGGGGTGGCCACGGTGCGCTCCACCAACGCACCGTTGGGGATGCGCCCGGCGTTGAGGTGGTTGACCGTGACGCTGCTGCCGCCGGCCGAAGCCCCCGCGCCGGCCACCACCAGATTGCCCTGCGCCAGCGCATAGACCTGGCCATCGGCGCCCCGCAGCGGGGTCTGGATCAGCGTGCCGCCGCGCAGCGACTTGGCACTGCCCACCGACGACACGGTCACGTCGATGGTCTGCCCCGGCCGGGCAAACGGGGGCAGCTCGGCCGTCACCAGCACCGCCGCCACGTTCTTGGGCTGCACCGTCACCCCCTGCGGCAGGCTGAGGCCCATCTGCTGCATGAAGTTGGCCAGGCTGCGCGTCGTGTAGGCGTTGTTGCCATCCCCGGTTCCATCCAGCCCCACCACCAGCCCGTAGCCCACCAGCTGGTTGCTGCGCACGCCCTGCACGCTGGCCACGTCTTTGATGCGGGTGGCGTGCGCCGGGCCCAGCGCCAGGGTCCAGGCGGCCAGAACGGCCAGCAGCCCGCGGGGGAGAAAAGTCCATCGGTTCATCGCGCATCACCTCGTGAACCGATTGTGGAAAAACTTTAGAACGGCAAAAGCGTCAAAAAGAACCGTGCCAGCCAGCCAAATGTCTGCGCATCGGCCGGCGCACCCCGGCCGCGCGACAGCACGCGCACGTTGGCCACCTGGGTGCTGGGCACCACGTTGCCGGGCTGGATGGCGCGCGGATCCACCGTGCCGCTGAACTGCAGCACGTCCACCGCCTGGTTGACGCCGATCTGCTTTTCGCCGATGACGACCAGGTGCCCGTTGGGCAACACCTCGGTGACCACGGCGGTGATCGAGCCGCGGAAGGTGTTGCTGGCCTCGGTCTTGCCGTCGCCCTTGAAGGTGTTGTTGGTCTTGGCCCCGGCGGTCAGATCCCCGAGCAGGTTGGCGCTGAGAAAAGGAAACGCCGAGACGCTGGCCCCCAGGCTGCTGTCGCGCGCGACATCGGTCTTGGCGCTTTGCGAGGCGGTCAGCGACTCGGTGATCTGGATCGTCAGCACATCACCCGGCAGGCGTGCGCGGTGATCCTCGAACCCCGGGCGGTAGGCCACCGGCGTGTAGAGCGAACCGCTGGGCGGCTCGGCCACCGCCGGACGCGCCTGCGGGTAGCGGATACCGTCCTCGGGCGGCTTGGCCAAATCCACATCGGGGATTTGCGACAGCGAGGCGCAGCCCCCCAGCAGGGCGGCGGCAGCCACGGTGAGCAGGCGACAGGCGGCGTTCATGGCGTGGCTCCAACAGCAACGGGGATCACAGCTGCGTCAGGCGCTGCAGCATCTGGTCCGAGGTGGTCACGGCCTTGGAGTTGAGCTCGTAGGCGCGCTGGGTCTGGATCATGTTGACCAGCTCCTGCACGACATTGACGTTGGAACTTTCCAGAAAGCCTTGCAGCGTTTGCCCGAAGCCTTCCGCGCCCGGGGTTCCCTCATTGGGCGCACCGGAGGCCTGCGATTCCAGGAACAGGTTTTGCCCCAGCGGCTCCAGCCCGGCCGGATTGATGAAGTTGGCCAGCGTGATCTGGCCGATCAGCTGCGGCGCGGTCTGCCCCGGCACCAGCACGGTCACCTGCCCATCCTTGCCGATCGTCAGGCTGCGCGCGTTGGCGGGCACGGTGGGCGTATCCACCAGCAGGTAGCCCTGGTTGGTGACGATCTGCCCCTGGTTGTTGAGCTTGAAGCTGCCATCGCGCGTGTAGGCGATCGTGCCATCGGGCAGCTGCACGCGGAAAAACCCGTTGCCGTTGATGGCCACATCCAGGTTGTTGTCGGTCTGCTGCAGGTTGCCCTGGCTGTAGGTCCGCGCGGTGGCCACGGTGCGCACGCCCAGCCCGATCTGCAACCCGGTGGGCAGCTCGGCGTTGTCGGCGGTGTTGCCCCCCACCTGGCGCAGGTTTTGGTAAATCAGGTCTTCGAACAGCGCCGTGCCGCGCTTGAAGCCCGCCGTGGCCACGTTGGCCAGGTTGTGCGCGATGACATCCAGCTGGGTCTGCTGGGCCTGCATGCCGGTCTTGGCGATGTGCAGCGAATTGATCATGATGCCAACTCCATGGGAGGATGGGCCCGTCAGGCATTGACGCTGAGCAGCTGGGCCGCGGTCTGATCGTTCTTTTCGGCGCTTTGCACCAGGCGCATCTGCGCCTCGTACAGCCGCGTGGCGGCGATCATGTCCACCATGGCGGCGATCGGGTCGACGTTGGAGCCTTCCAGCATCCCGTCGACCAGACGCGCGTTGTCGTCGGCGGCCAGCGGCTGGCCATCGGGCGCGCGAAACAGGCCGTCTTCCCCGCGCTTCAGACGCTGCCCCTCGGGGGGCGTGACGAGCTTGAGCCGACCCAGCACCTGGGGGGCCTCGTTGCCGGCCTTGGCGCTGACCGTGCCATCGCGCCCGATGGTGACCTGCGCCCCGTTGGGCACCTGGATCGGTGCCCCGCCGGTGGACAGCATCGGCAGCCCGTTGAAGCCGACCAGCTGCCCTTGTGCATCGATCTGCAACGCACCGGCACGGGTGTAGGCCTCGGTGCCATCCAACCCCTGGATGGCGAAAAACGCCCGCCCCACGGCGGCCACATCCAGCGGCCGGCCGGTGCTTTGCAGGTTGCCGGGCTTGTCCAGGTAGCCCGGGGTGGCCTCCAGCGCATGCACGCGGGTGGTGGCGCCTTCGCCGCGCAGCGGCACGGCGCGAAACGTCGACAGCTCGGCCCGAAAGCCGGTCGTGGTGACGTTGGCCAGGTTGTGCGCGATGACCTGGTGGCGCTGCATCGCGGCCTTGGCCCCCGACGCCGCGGTGAAGACGACCCGATCCATGCCGAAACGCTCCGCTCAAGGTGGGGTTTAGCGCAGGTTGACCAGCGTCTGCTGCACCTGGTCCTGCGTCTTGATCGTCTGCGCGTTGGCCTGGTAGTGCCGCTGCGCCACGATCATGTTGACCAGCTCCTGCGTCAGGTCGACGTTGGATTCCTCCAGCGCGTTCTGGCGTACCGAGCCAAAGCGCCCGGTCAGCGGCTGGCCCTCGATCGGCTGGCCAGACGTGAAGGTCTCGCGCCAATAGCCGCCGTTGATCGGCTCCAGCCCCTGCAGGTTGCGGAACCGCACCAGCGCGATCTGGCCGGCATCCTGCGCCACCCCGTTGGAGTAGCGTGCCGTGATGACCCCCTGCTCGCTGATCACGATGGAGGACAGCTCGCCCGGCGCGTAGCCATCCTGCTTGATGTCGTACACGGCAAAGCCGGTGCCCCACTGGGTCAGGGTCCAGGCCCCGGTCTGGCCGATGTTGATCGGTACCGGGGCTGGCGGAAAGTTGGCCGACGGCACCCC
>JANWZF010000103.1 GCA_025054905.1 Tepidimonas sp. | reverse complement strand
CGAGGGCTTACCGGCCCCTGTTGACTCGAAGGAGACCTCTGCCATGACGGCGACCCTGCCCGAGCCCGTGCAGCGCGCGCTCGCTCACGTCACACTGGACGATAAATACACGCTGGAGCGTGGCCGCGCTTTCATGAGCGGTATCCAGGCGCTGGTGCGTCTGCCAATGCTGCAGCGCCAGCGCGACCTGCTGGCCGGCAAGAACACCGCTGGCTTCATCAGCGGCTACCGCGGCTCACCGCTGGGCGGCTACGACCAGGCGCTGTGGAAGGCGCGCGAGCACCTCAAGGCGCACCACGTCGTGTTCCAGCCCGGTGTCAATGAAGAACTGGCGGCCACCGCCGTGTGGGGCACGCAGCAGCTGGGCTTTGCTCCGCCGGGCAGCGCCAAGTACGACGGGGTCTTTGGCCTGTGGTACGGCAAGGGCCCGGGGGTGGACCGCTGCAGCGACGTTTTCAAGCACGCCAACCTCGCCGGCACCACCCCCTGGGGCGGGGTGATCGCGGTGGCCGGCGACGACCATGTGGCCAAAAGCTCCACCGCGGCGCATCAGAGCGACCACATCTTCAAGGCCTGCGGACTGCCGGTGTTCTTTCCGGCCAGTGTGCAGGAGATCCTGGATCTGGGCTTGCACGCCTGGGCCATGAGCCGCTACGCCGGGCTGTGGACCGGCATGAAGACGATCCAGGAGATCGTCGAGTCCAGCGCCACGGTCGAGATCGACCCCGAGCGGGTGCGCATCGCGCTGCCGGACGACTTCGAAATGCCCGCAGGCGGTGTGCACATCCGCTGGCCCGACGCGCCGTTGGAGCAGGAGGCGCGGCTGATGGACTACAAGTGGTACGCCGCGCTGGCCTACGTGCGCGCCAACCGGCTCAACCACAACGTCATCGCCGGGCCCCACGACCGCTACGGCATCATCGCCAGCGGCAAGGCCTACAACGACCTGCGCCAGGCGCTGCACGATCTGGGGCTGGACGAGCAGACCTGCCGGCAGCTCGGCATCCGCGTGCACAAGGTGGCGGTGGTCTGGCCGCTGGAGGCGCAGATCACGCGTGCGTTTGCCGAGGGGCTGCGCGAGATCCTGGTGGTGGAGGAAAAACGCCAGGTGATCGAATACCAGCTCAAGGAGGAGCTGTACAACTGGCGCCCCGATGTGCGCCCGGACGTGCTGGGCAAATTCGACGAGATCGAGGGCGACCATTCCGGAGGCGAGTGGTCGATGCCCAACCCGAGCGCCAACCAGCTGCTGCGCGCCAATGCCGATCTGACGCCGGCCATCATCGCGCGCGCGCTGGCGCGGCGGCTGGGTAAGCGCGGTCTGCTGCCGCCGGGCAGCGACGTCGCGGCGCGGGTGCAACAGCGGCTGGCGCTGATCGAAGCGCGCGAGCGCGCGCTGCAGGCCATCGAGCTGCACAGCGGGCAACCGCAACGCCTGCCGTGGTTCTGCTCGGGCTGTCCGCACAACACGTCCACCCGCGTGCCGGAGGGCTCGCGCGCCATGGCCGGCATCGGCTGCCATTACATGGCGATCTGGATGAACCGCAACACGGTTGCCTTCACGCAGATGGGCGGCGAAGGGGTGCCGTGGGTGGGTCAGCAGCCGTTTTCGCACGAGCCGCACCTCTTCGCCAACCTGGGCGATGGGACCTACTTCCACAGCGGGCTGCTGGCGATCCGCCAGGCCATTGCCGCCGGCGTCAACATCACCTACAAAATCCTGTACAACGATGCGGTGGCGATGACCGGCGGTCAGCCGGTGGGCGAGCGGCCCGAGGGCCACTCGGTGCTGCAGATCGTGCACAGCCTGCGCGCCGAGGGGGTGCGCCGGCTGGTCATCCTCACCGACGAGCCGGCTAAATACCGCGACGCGCACCACACCACGGTGGGCGGGGTGACGTTGACCCTGCCGCCGGACGTGCCGGTGCTGCACCGCGATGAATTGGATCGTGTGCAGCGCGAGCTGCGCGCCACGCCGGGGGTGACCGCGCTGATCTACGACCAGACCTGCGCCACCGAGAAGCGGCGCCGGCGCAAGCGCGGCCTGATGGCCGATCCGGACCGGCGCGTCGTCATCAACGAGCGGGTCTGCGAGGGCTGCGGCGACTGCAGTGTGCAGAGCAACTGCCTGAGCGTGGAGCCGCTGCAGACCCCGCTGGGACGCAAGCGCACCATCAATCAGAGCACGTGCAACAAGGACTTCTCGTGCCTGAAGGGCTTTTGTCCCAGTTTTGTGACGGTGCAGGGGGGCAAGCCGCGCCGGCCGGGCCGTGACCTGGGGCTGACCGAGTCGATGCCCCGGGCGGCGCTGCCGCAACCCGACCTGCCCGAGCTGCAGCCCGGCGGGGCCGTCTGGGGCATCGTCGTGGCCGGGGTGGGGGGGACCGGCGTCATCACCATCGGCCAGATCCTGGGCGTGGCGGCGCACCTGGAGGGCAAAGGGGTGGTCACGCAGGACGCGGCCGGGCTGGCGCAAAAAGGCGGGGCCACCTGGAGCCACGTGCTGCTGGGGGCGCGCCAGGAGGACATCCTGACCACCCGTGTGCCGACCGCGGCGGCCGACCTGATCCTGGCGTGTGACCCGATCGTGGGCGCCAGTGCCGAGACGCTGGCGCGCACGCTGCCGGGGCGCACCCGGGTGGCGCTCAACGCGCAGGCCACGCCGACAGCGGCCTTCGTGCAGGATCCCAACTGGCGCAACCCGGCCCAACGCTGCGTGGCGGCCATCACCGAAGCGGTGGGGGCCGACGCGGTGGGCGCTTTCGACGCCGAGGCGCTGGCGCTGAAGGTGCTGGGCGACACGCTCTACGTCAACCCGATGGTGCTGGGCTATGCGTGGCAGAAGGGCTGGATTCCGCTGCGGCGCGAGACGATCGAGCGTGCCATCGAGCTCAACGGCGTGGCGGTGGCTGCCAACCTCGCTGCGTTCGAGTGGGGACGGCGTGCCGCGCACGACCCGGCGGCCGTGCAGCGCCTGCTCAGCCCGGCGCAGGTGGTGCCGCTGCACCGCACGCCCACGCTGGAGCAGACGGTGCGCACCTGGGTCGAGCACCTGACCGGCTACCAGGATGCCGCCTACGCGCAGCGCTACGAGGCGCTGGTGCGGCGTGTGCAGCAGGCCGAAAGCGCGTGCGGTGGGCGCGGCGAGCTGGCGCTGGCGGTGGCGCAGCAGTACGGACGGCTGCTGGCGATCAAGGACGAGTACGAGGTGGCGCGGCTGTACACCGACGGCGCCTTCCTGCAGCAGCTGCGGGAGCAGTTCGAGGGCGAGTTTTCGTTGCGCTTCCATCTGGCGCCGCCGCTGCTGGCGCGGCGCAACGAGCGCGGTGAGCTGCTCAAGCGCGAATATGGCCCCTGGATGCTGGGCGCGATGCGCGTGCTGGCGCGCCTGAAGGGCTTGCGTGGTACTTGGTTCGATCCGTTCGGGTACACCGAGGAGCGGCGCACCGAGCGCGCGCTGATCCGGGAGTACGAACAGGCCATCGAGGAGGTGCTGGCCGACCTGCGCCCCGAGCGGTTGGCGCTGGCACGGCAAATCGCGCGCTGGCCCGAGCAGGTCAAGGGGTTTGGCCACGTCAAGCTGCGCCAC
>JANWZF010000307.1 GCA_025054905.1 Tepidimonas sp. | reverse complement strand
CTACAACGAGGATCGGCCACACTCAAGCCTCGGCTACCGGACACCCAAGCAGTTCAAGGACGAGTTCCAGCAGCAAACCGCATCAACCCACCGAGCCGTCCTCAACTAATCGGTGGTCCGAAAAAACCCGGCAGGTCACTGGTACGGCGGAAGGGGGCAGGTCACAGGCTGCAACCGAACACTCCGTTGGACGGACTGACTGGTTTTTGCTAATATTTAATAATCATACAAGTCAATTCATGATTGCGGTGATTCTTGTGGCGCCCCTAGCTCAGTCAGGTAAAGCCAAAGAGGTTCAATATGCTCTATGAGATTGCCGAAGGTCTGTACGACTTTTATGCGAATACACTGGCGGCGAACCAAAGCATTTCGAGGTACCTAAACTCTTATGTCGAGCTATCCAAGATGATTGGATGGGGCGCCTTAATATTCGGAGCCTACAAGCTTCTCTCTTCTTCCGGCTCAGGCAAGGGGCAGTCAAGCTTTGACGAGAGCAATCACAACTTCCGAAGCAACGACAAGCCAGACTTTGTACCAGACCACGGCGACAATTTTCAGAGCTCCCCCATGTGGGGTCATGATAATTTTGACTTCGATGCGAAAACCATGTACTCCAACGATGGGAGCTATGCTTCCATGGTATTCAACGATCCCTTTGACCCGGTTCACGGCTACCATAAGTGGGACGATTAATGCCAACCGCCCCAAGACTAACGGGCGGCTGCCGCCGCCTGATGTCCGGCCGCCCAAGCAAGCCGTAAGTTCAATTCTCGCATTCCAAGGCCCATGGCACCCACCGCTTTAGCCGCTGCCGCAACTGCGAGTCAAGTTGCGATTCTTGCGTGCCTATACTTGGCACCACAAAAGCCCGGGAGTATCGCATGGATTTTTTGGTAAATATTGTCGGCTTTTTGTACAGCCGTTATACCTTCATCATGGATTTCATTTACTGGGGAAGCACCGGCCCGCGCGAAATTGGCTTTGATCTTCAGGTTCTATCAGAACAGTGCGGCGCGCTGCTGTCTGCGCCGATCATGGCGTGCTGCGTGGCGATGGCGTTGGTATCGGCGATGAGCCGGGAGGCTTACACAGAGGATGACAAAGCTTCCTTGAAGGAAGCGCTGATCATCCTTTTTATGGGGGCCTTTTCGTTTTTTGTGGCGAAGTTTGCGATTTATATGCTTTTTGCCCCGCCGCCGAAGTTTTATCTGCTGGGGCCAGTCGGGTTTCTGTTGACATCGGCCATCATTTTTGCCGACATCGCCATCATGGCTATGATTGCCTGGATGGCGTGGGCCGTGGCTCTTCTGGTAATAGCAAAAGCGGTTGCTGGCTGGAACGCGATGACCAACTGGTTCTCGCGCCCGGCCGCTCCAGCCAAGCCGGAGGTGGTTGTCAAGCCCCTGCTGGCGCCCAAGAGCGACAACTTGTCGCCCAAGCCCGCCACAAAACCGGTCAGCCCCGCTGCGTGGCCGGCGCAGCAGACCAGCAAGCAAGCCAAGCCGGTCGTCATTTATCCACACCAGCCCATCACCGCCACCTTTAACCAGCCAACACCCGTTGGCAAGCCGCAGGCCGCCAGCACGCCCACTCAGACCCAATCTGAGGTTGAGGCAACCATGAAGGCCCTAAACCAATATCTTGGGCGTTGTTGACCTAAGCGCGACGAGTCCCGCCGTTTGAGGCGAGGGAACGATAGCGCGGACGGCGTAGCCGTCCTTGAGGGCTTCGGGGCCCCCTTGTCAGAATAGTTGTCGCCTTCTTAGGATGATGAACCTGGGGGCGACGAGGGTGAGAGATGGCACGGTACGGAGAGGCATTCAGGAATCGGGTGGTGGCGCGGATGTTGCCCCCGGAGAGCGCCGAGATCGGTGCGTTGTCGAGAGAGGTTGGGGGTTTCGGTGCAGACCTTGGAACGCTGGCGTGAGGATGCGCAGACCATGCCCGCCCGCGGTCGGGCATGGTCTGCGGCCGCTCGGTTGGAGGCGGTGATCACCGCGGCGGCGCTGGATGAGGCAGGCAAGAACGCCTGGTGCCGCGAACACGGTGTTTTTCCTGCGAAACTGGAGAAATGGCGCGCCAGCGCCATCACGGCGCTGGCGGAGCCAGAAGACGTTCGAGCCAGTCCGCAAGCGACGCGGGCCGACAAGAAGCGCATCAAGGAGCTGGAAAGGGAGTTGCAGCGCAAGGACAAAGCCCTGGCCGAGGCGGCCGCACTACTGGTCCTGCCAAAGAAAGTCGCGGCGATCTTCAACAAGGGCAAGGCCGAATGATCGGCTTCGAAGATCGCCAGGCACTTGCCCGGAATATTCAGGAGGCTCACGCCGCTGGCGCCAGGCTCAAACCGGCCTGCGCCACTGCCGGCATCAGCGTGCGTACGCTGCAACGCTGGCAGGCCGCGGACGGCGAGATTCGGCGTGATGGTCGGCCCGAGGCGGCGCGACCGACCCCGGCACACGCCCTGACCGAAGCGGAACGCGCCCAGTTGCTGGCCGTGGCCAACAAGCCGCGCTTTGCCGACATGCCACCGGCACGGATCGTGCCTATGTTGGCTGATGAGGGCGTTTATCTGGCCAGCGAATCCACCTTCAGGCGCGTGCTGAAGGCGCATGGACAGATGCCCCATCGTGGCCATGCCAAGCCGCCCAAGGCCACGCGCCCGCCCACGACGCATATCGCCACCGGCCCGCGCCAGGTAGGGTGCTGGGACATGACCTATCTGCCCACACAGATGGCGGGGCAGTGGTTCTTCCTGTACTTGATCCTCGATCTGTACAGCCGCAAGATCGGCGGCTGGGAGGTGCATGCGGACGACCATTCCGATCATGCGGCGCATCTGGTGCGCCGCACCGCGCTGGCCGAGGGCATTGCCGCCTCGGGCAAAAAGCCGGTGCTGCATGGCGACAATGGATCGACCCTGAAGGCCACGACCGTGCTGGCCATGCACCACTGGCTGGGTGTCAAGCCCTCTTACTGCCGACTGCGCGTCTCCGACAACAACGCTTATGCAGAGGCACTCTTCCGGACCGCGACATATCGGCCAGAGTTTCCAGCAAAGGGCTTTGCCGATCTCGAGCACGCGCGTTCCTGGGCGGCCGATTTCGTCCATTGGGACAACTTCGATCATCGCCATGGTGGCATCCGCTATGTCAGTCCGGGGCAACGTCATGCCGGCGAGGATCACGCCATCCTGGCTGCCCGTCATGTGGTGTACCTTCAGGCCAGGGAACAAAACCCGGCGCGCTGGTCGGGCGTAACGCGCAACTGGACTCCCGTCGGTCCAGTAACACTGAATCCTGAATGCGACCCGGTCATAAAAACCCATTTGGCCGATCACAATACTCAGGCGCTGGCCGCATGATTCAGGCGACAACTATCCTGACACGCGCCGATGCGGGCTGTTGCTTTTTAAGCGACCAAGGCATGGCTCATCCCGCGCCAACAGCGCCGCAGGAAGCTCCGGCCTTTAGGCTAGGCGGGCTCGAAATGTTAAACCAATGGTTGCGCATTTACTTCCAATCTTGTATACTTCAAAAAAGTTAAGTCTGATAGTCGGCCTTCCACAAACTTCTCGGCTCCTGGATATTCCAGCGCAATGCAGGTCAGCAAGTGCGTGCCGCAGATGGCCATCATCCGGTTGGGGCGGGCCTTTCTGAACTTCCTCACGGGACGCGCCCGCAATCCCAAGGCCCGCAAGAAAGGTCGTGATGATCGTTCACGCGTACCAACGACAAGGTTGCCTTCGACGGTTGCCGCATTCGCATCCCCAAGCTTGGGTGGGTGCGCATGCGCCAAGCGTTGCGCTTGTCTGGCAAGGTCATGTCGGCCACAATCTCCCGGGTGACCGACCGTTGGTTCGTCAGCATCGTCGTGGACACCCCCGACCGCTCGCGCCTGCCCAAAGCCGAAAACCAAGGCGCGGTGGGTGTCGATCTGGGGTTTCCCCGCCCGGCCAGGTAGGTCGCCAAGGAGACAACATGTCCATCGATCGACGCCATTGGATGTTGGGGACGGGAGCCCTGCTGGGCGGCTGGGCGGTGGATTTGCCGGCTCAGCCCGCTGACGCGGCGGCTGCCGAAGCCAAGGCCCCTCCGTTGCCGGCCATAGGGGCATCCTGGCCGCTGCCGCCGCTGGAGCTGCTGGATGGCAGCCGCGTGGAGCCGCGCGAGCTGGACGGCAAGGTGGTGGTGCTTTACTGGTGGGCCAGCACCTGTCCGTTCTGCGCGGTCACCACGCCTCATCTGTACGCCTTTTGGCAGCGCCATCGGGGACGAGCGGGTTGGCAGCTGCTGACGCTGTCGATCGACCGCACGCCTGAAGCCGCCCAGCGCTACCTGCAGCAGCGCGGCTATGCGATGCCCTGTGCGTGGGTGACGCCGCAGGTGCAGCGCGCGATGCCCAAGCCCAAGGGCCTGCCGATCACCCTGGTGCGCGGTCGCGACGGACGCATTCTGATGGCCGAGCGCGGGCAGCTGTTTGCCGAAGACATCGACGCCATCGCGCAGTGGCTGTAGTCCCGCCGGTGGGGCGGGCGGCTGCGGCCACCCGCCCGCGACCGTCAGGCCAGCAAGGGCACGATCAGCAAGGCCACGATGTTGATGATCTTGATCAGCGGGTTGACGGCCGGGCCGGCGGTGTCCTTGTAGGGATCACCGACCGTGTCGCCGGTGACGGCGGCCTTGTGCGCGTCCGACCCCTTGCCACCATGGTGGCCGTCCTCGATGTACTTCTTGGCGTTGTCCCAGGCACCGCCCCCGGTGCACATGCTGATGGCCACGAACAGGCCAGTGACGATCGTGCCCAGCAGCAGGCCGCCCAAGGCCACCGGGCCCAGTGCCAGGCCCACCACGATTGGCACCACCACCGGCAGCAAGCTGGGCAGCATCATTTCCTTGATCGCCGCCGTGGTCAGCATGTCCACCGCACGGCCGTATTCCGGCTTGGCGCTGCCGTCCATGATCCCCTTGATTTCGCGGAACTGACGCCGCACTTCTTCCACGACGCTGCCGGCTGCGCGGCCGACGGCCTCCATCGCCAGTGCTCCGAACAGGTAGGGGATCAGCCCGCCGATGAACAGGCCCACGATGACCATCGGGTCCGACAGATCGAAGCGCAAGGCCCGGCCGGCGTCTTCCAGCTTGTGCGTGTAGTCGGCAAACAGCACCAGCGCGGCCAGTCCGGCCGAGCCGATCGCGTAGCCCTTCGTGACGGCCTTGGTGGTGTTGCCCACGGCGTCCAGGGGATCGGTGACCTCACGCACGCTGGCGGGCAACTCGGCCATCTCGGCGATGCCACCGGCGTTGTCGGTGATGGGGCCGTAGGCATCCAGCGCGACGATGATGCCGGCCATGCTCAGCATCGCGGTGGCCGCCACCGCCACGCCGTACAGTCCGGCCAAAGCATAGGATGCCAGAATGGCCGCACACACGGCCAGCACAGGCCAGGCGGTGGATTTCATGCTAACGCCGATGCCGGCGATGATGTTGGTGGCGTGTCCGGTGGTTGACGCCTGCGCCACGTGGCGCACCGGTGCGTAGTCGGTACCGGTGTAGTACTCGGTGATCCAGACCATGGCCGCCGTCAGCGCCAGCCCGACCAGCGCCGCAGCCCACAGGCGCCACTGGCTGCCGCTGGCGGCCAGGGCGTTGTCCGGAATCAGCCAGACGGTGACCGCGTAGAACGCCAGCGCCGAGATGACGCCAGCCACGATCAGGCCCTTGTACAGCGCCGGCATGACGTTTTTCATGCCCGGGGTGGCGCGCACGAAAAACGCCCCGACGATCGAGGCCAGGATCGAGACCCCTCCCAGCGCCAGAGGATACAGGCTGGCCTGCAGCGGTGCGGCGGTCACCAGCAGTGCGCCCAGCACGATGGTGGCGATCAGCGTGACCGCGTAGGTTTCGAACAGGTCGGCGGCCATGCCAGCACAATCGCCGACGTTGTCGCCCACGTTGTCGGCAATCACGGCTGGGTTGCGCGGGTCGTCTTCCGGGATGCCGGCTTCGACCTTGCCGACCAGATCCGCGCCGACGTCGGCTCCCTTGGTGAAGATGCCCCCGCCCAGGCGCGCGAAGATCGAGATCAGCGAGGCACCGAAGGCCAGCCCGATCAGCGGCTGCAACAGGGTGGTGAGCTTGCGGTCGGGGGTGAGCTGGCCGTTGCCCACCAAAAACCAGTAGAACACCGCCACCCCCAGCAAGCCCAGACCCACCACCAGCATGCCGGTGATCGCCCCACCGCGGAAGGCGACTTCCAGCGCCGGCGCGATGCCACGCGAGGCCGCTTGCGCCGTGCGCACGTTGGCGCGCACCGAAACATTCATGCCGATGAAGCCGCAGGCGCCCGACAGCACGGCTCCGACGACAAACGCCAGCGCCGTGACCCCATCCAGGAAGACGGCGATCAGCACCGCCAGCGCCAGCCCGACCAGCGCGATCGTTTTGTACTGTCGGGCCAGGTAGGCCGCTGCGCCGGTTTGCACCGCGGCGGCGATTTCCTGCATGCGGGCATTGCCGGCATCTTGCGCCAACACCCATGCGCGCGCCCACAACCCATAGGCCACTGCCGCCAGCGCGCACAGCACCGCCAGGATCAAAGCCGATTGACCAACCATACCGATGTCTCCTCGTCACGAAGGTTGCTCGGAGGGAAGCCAACGCAGTCGCGAGCCGTCGGCTTCCACTGCGTTGCTTCCTCGCCGCACGCGGTCCCCGTCCCCGACCTGGGCGCGCAGCGATTGGCCAACATGGTCAATGTAGCGCAAGCGGCCCGAAAATGGCAGCCCCTGCTGCACCTGCGCAACGGTGCAGGCACGGGCTGTCAGCATCGCGCCAGTAAAATCGGCGACAGTTGCGCAGCCAGCCGTCCCACCGTCCGTCGCTGATTGGCAGCGGTGGCCGGCGGCGGCTGGTTTTCTTCCTCCTCAGGTTTTGGCTGATTCACCATGTCCCTCGACCAAGTGACCGCGGGCGACAAAGTCCCCGACGCTTTCAACGTCATCATCGAAATCTCCATGCACGGCGAGCCGATCAAGTACGAGGTCGACAAGGCCTCCGGCGCGATCTTCGTCGACCGATTCATGAACACTGCGATGCACTATCCGACCAACTACGGCTATGTGCCGCAGACCATCGCGGGGGATGGCGACCCGGTGGACGTGCTGGTCATCACCCCGGTGCCGCTGCCGCCCGGGGTGGTGGTGCCGTGCCGCGCGCTGGGCATCCTGAAGATGGAAGACGAGGGTGGCGTTGACGGCAAGGTGCTGGCGGTGCCCACCGAAAAGGTGCTGCCTCTGTATTCGCGCTGGAAAACGCTGGAGGATCTCAACCCGGTGCGTTTGAAGACCATCGAGCACTTTTTCGAGCATTACAAGGACCTGGACCCCGGCAAGTGGGTCAAGGTTTTGGGCTGGGGCTCGGTGGAAGAAGCGCGTCAGGAAATCCTGGCCGGCGTGCAGACGTACCGTGCGCAGCACGGCGGCTGACCTCAGCGCGGCAACGGCGGCGGCAGGCGTGCGATGACCCTCCAGG
This sequence comes from Tepidimonas sp., assembly GCA_025054905.1. Lineage (GTDB taxonomy): Bacteria > Pseudomonadota > Gammaproteobacteria > Burkholderiales > Burkholderiaceae_C > Tepidimonas. The sequence goes on along the minus strand of JANWZF010000307.1, from coordinate 8,029 downwards.
TTGCAGTTGCCCAGCTCGATTTTGTCGTCGGCGATCTGGCTGGCAACACGCAGCGCATCGTGGCAGCAGCGCAGCAGGCCCACGCCGCGGGCGCGCGCGTGCTGCTGACCCCAGAGCTGGCCATCTGCGGCTACGCCGCCGAGGATCTGTTGCTGCGGCCAGCCTTTGTGGCAGCCTGCGAAGACGCGCTGCGGCAGATCGCGCGTCAGACCGCCGCGCTGCGTGGGCTGCACATTGTCGTCGGGCTGCCGCTGCCGGCACCGGCGGGGTCGGTACCCGGCCGCAGTGTCGGGCGTGCGCCCTGCCTCAACGCGGCGGCGGTGGTGTGCGAAGGCCAGGTGCGGCACCGCTATGCCAAGCGGGAACTGCCCAACTACCAGGTGTTCGATGAGCGCCGCTACTTCGTGCCGGGTACCCAGCCCTGTGTGTTCGACGTCGACGACGGGGTGCGCCGTTGGCGCCTGGGTTTGCTGATTTGCGAGGATGCGTGGTTCACCGCGGCAGCGGCCGAGACGGCGGCTGCCGGAGCCGAGGTCCTGTGTGTGCTCAACGCCTCCCCGTTTCACCTTGGCAAAGGCAGCGAGCGCGAGCACGTGATGCGTCAGCGGGTACAGGAGACTGGGCTGCCGCTGCTGTACGCGCATTTGGTGGGCGGGCAGGACGAACTGGTGTTCGAGGGCCGCAGCTTCGCGCTGGATGCCCGTGGTGCGCTGGTTGCGCGTGCGCCCGCTTTTGCCGAGGATCTGTTCCAGGTCGAGCTGCAGCCGTCGGCCCAAGGCGCGCCACGGGTGCAGGGGCCGCTGGCCGACGCTGGTACGACCGAGCACGACCTGTGGCAGGCGCTGGTGCTGGGCACCCGCGACTACGTCGACAAAAACGGTTTTCCGGGGGCCATTGTGGGCCTGTCGGGCGGCGTCGATTCGGCCGTGGTGCTGGCCATCGCGGTCGATGCGCTGGGGCCGCAGCGCGTGCGCGCGGTGATGATGCCCTCGCCGTACACGGCTGAAATCTCCTGGCTCGATGCGCGCGAGATGGCCTCAAGGCTCGGGGTGCGCTACGACGAGATCCCGATCGGGGGGCTGTTCGAGGCCTTCCAGGGGGCGCTGCGTCCCCTGTTCGAAGGGCGCGCCCCCGATACCACGGAGGAAAACCTGCAGGCCCGCATCCGCGGCACGCTGCTGATGGCGCTGTCCAACAAGTTGGGCTCCATCGTGTTGACCACCGGCAACAAGAGCGAGATGGCCACCGGTTACTGCACGCTGTACGGCGACATGGCAGGCGGCTTTGCGGTCATCAAGGACGTTGCCAAGACCTGGGTCTGGCGGCTGGCACGCTGGCGCAACGCTCATGATCCATGGGGCCGTGGCGTGGCGCCAATCCCTGAGCGCATCATCACGCGGGCGCCCAGCGCCGAGCTGCGCCCCGGGCAGACCGACCAGGACAGCCTGCCACCGTACGAAGTGCTCGATGCCATCGTCGAGCGCTACATGGAAAACGACCGCAGCATCGATGAGATCGTGGCCGAAGGGTTCGATCGCGCCGCGGTGGAGCAGGTGGTGCGCCTGATCCGGATCAACGAATACAAGCGCCGGCAGGCCCCGGTGGGCATCCGCGTGACGCACCGCAGCTTCGGCAAGGACTGGCGCTACCCGAACACCAACCGCTGGCGCGGCTGAATCCGCGCGCGGGCGTCCCGCACGGCCTCAGCGGCGCGGGTATCATTGCAGCCGTGGTCGGCGCTGGCCCGGCCCTGTTGCGATCCCCCCGGAGTCATTGCGCATGAAGCAAATCACCGCCATCATCAAGCCATTCAAGCTCGAGGAAGTGCGCGAGGCGCTGGCCGAGCAAGGGGTCACGGGCTTGACGGTGACCGAGGTCAAGGGTTTTGGCCGACAAAAGGGCCACACCGAGCTATACCGCGGCGCAGAGTACGTGGTCGATTTCTTGCCCAAGGTGCGCATCGACGTGGTGGTGCGCGATGGCGACGTGGAGCGCTGCCTCGATGCGATCGTGCGCGCCGCGCGCACCGGCAAGATCGGTGACGGCAAGATTTTTGTCACGCCGGTGGAACGCGTGATCCGCATCCGCACCGGGGAGGAAGACGACGCCGCCATTTGAGCGGCCTGTGCCTGGGCGGCGGACGCCTCAGATCAGGTCCAGGCTGGCCACGGCTGGTCGGCGGGCCGCCTGCACCAGGCGTGGCAGCAGCGCCAGCGCATCGTCATCCACCTCCAGCAACTCCTGCTGCCAGGGCGCGACAAAGCCCATGCGCACCGCCTGTTGGACAAATCCGAGCAGCGCGTCGTAGTAACCGCCGGCGTTGAGCAGGCCAATGGGCTTGTCGTGGTAGCCGAGCTGGCGCCAGGTCCAGACTTCGAACAGCTCCTCCAGGGTTCCCAGGCCACCTGGCAGCGCCAGAAAGGCATCGGCGCGCTCGGCCATGCGCTGTTTGCGTTCGTGCATCGTGGAGACGACGAGCAGTTCGGTGCAATCGCGCTTGGCCACTTCCCGTTGCACCAGGCGTTCGGGTATGACCCCCACCACGGTGCCGCCAGCGGCCAGTGTGGCGCTGGCCACCCGCCCCATCAGACCGGCGCTGCCTCCTCCGTACACCAGCTGGCCGCCGTGCTGGCCGATCCAATGGCCGACCTGGTCGGCCAGGCTGGCCCATTGGGGGTCGTCCCCGTCGCGCGAGCCGCAGTAGACGCACAGGGCGAAAGCGGGCGGTCGTGCCGTGCTCATGCTGCATCTCCCGCGCGCGGCCAACGCGCATCGATCAGGCGCGTGCCAGCCAGCACGTCGTGCCAAAACTGGCGCTGTGGATGAAAACGCGCCAGCAGCGCCCACACCGCGATCCACCCTCCGAGCAGGACCAGGGTCTGCGGCAGCGTCAGTCCGAACACGGCGCGCGCGGCCAGCGGTGGCCAGAACCAGACCCACGCCAGCAGGTAGCGCAGCAGCGCGCGTGCCTGCGACACGGGGGTGCCATCGGCGCCCACCAATCGGATGTGCCAGGTTTTCATCGCCAGTGTCTGCCCCTTGTGCCAGAACCAGGTGAAATAAATGCCCAGCACGACGAACAAAAACGCCTGCAGCTCGCTGCGGTGCTGCAGGGCGTGGCGCTGTTGGGTCAGTGCCGAAAACAGGTAGCCCGCGATGAACACCACACCAAACAGCAGCAGGCCTTCGTAGAGCCAGCAGGCCATGCGCCGGGGTAGCGAGGGGGTTGGAGCAAGGGGGGGCAGAGGGGATCGTGAAGTCATCGAACGAAGGTCAAGCGGTGGGCTCGTGCAGCCCGCAGTGTAGGCGTTTGGCCGCGTCGGGCGCGGCCACCCTCTATAGTTCGGCTATGTCCAAGACCTCCCCACCGACGGCCCGCCCAACCGCCGAGCGCAGAGGCGGCCGCTTGCACGACCCGCAGCGCACGATGGCCAACATCCTCGAGGTGGCCACGCGCGAGTTTGGCGAAAAGGGACTGGCCGGGGCCCGCATCGACGCCATCGCCGATGCGACCCACACCTCCAAACGCATGATTTATTACTACTTTGGCAGCAAGGAAGGCCTCTACCTGGCGGTGCTGGAAGAAGCTTACCGCCGCATGCGTGCCAATGAGGCCTCGCTGCACCTGGATGACCTGCCTCCCGAAGAGGCGCTACGGCGGCTGGTGGCCTACACCTTCGACCATCATCGTCTCAACGAGCCGTACATCCGGCTGGTGATGTCGGAAAACATCCACCGGGGTGAGTACTTGGCACGCAGCCGCGTGATCCAGGATCTCAACGTGCCGGCCATCACCGCCGTGCGCGCCCTGTATGAACGCGGCGTGGCCCAAGGCGTGTTCCGGCCAGGCCTGGATCCCCTGGACCTGCACGCCGCGATTTCAGCGCTGGCATTTTTCAACGTGTCCAACCGCCACACTTTCGATCTGATCTTCAAGTGTGACAGCACCGTGCCGGACGTGGTGCAGCGCCGTCGCGCCAACGCCGTGGAGATGATCGTGCGTTTTGTGCGTGCCGATCCCCCGAGATCGTCCGCCTGAGACACGCCTGCCTGCCGGATCGAGCAAGTACGGGTTTTTACCTATGACAAAACTAACTGGTTAGTACAAACTTGCCGGTGACCAGGAGCGGCGACGATGCTGGAACGATGGAGTCTGTGGGTACGACGGGTGCTGCAGCTGGCCATGGCGTTGATGCTGTTGGCGATGGTGGCGATGGTGTTTGCGAATGTGGTCCTGCGCTACGGCTTCAACCGGGGTCTGACGGTGGCTGAGGAGCTGTCGCGCTGGCTGTTCGTTTGGCTGGTGTTCGTCGGGGCGGCGCTGGCGGTTGGCCAGCGCGCCCACATGGGGGTGGATCTGCTGGTGGCGCGCCTGCCGCTGTCCATGCAACGGGCCGTAGGGGTGTTGGGGCATCTGCTGATGCTGGCGATGACGGGCTTGCTGTTGGTGGGAGCCTGGCAGCAAACCCTCATCAACTGGGGAACGACCGCCCCGGTGACCGGATGGTCACAGGGTTGGCTCTATGCCAGCGGGGTGGTGTTCGGGTTGCTGGCAGGTGGCTGGCTGCTGGCCGATCTGGTGCGGCTGCTGCGCGGGCAGACGTTGGCGCATGGGCATGGGTCGGCAACCCAGGGCGAGGAGTCATCGCCATGAGCATCGCGGTGTTTGTGGGGGTCCTGCTCGGGGCCATCGCGTTGGGGCTGCCGGTGGCCTATGCCTTGCTTCTGGCGGGCGCGGCCTTGATGCTGCAGCTCGATCTGTTCGATGCGCAGATCCTGGCGCAAAACGTGCTGGAAGGGGCCAACAGCTTTCCGCTGCTGGCCGTGCCGTTTTTCATGTTGGCTGGCGAGATCATGAACGCGGGTGGCCTGAGCCGGCGCATCATCGATCTGGCGCTGGCGCTCGTGGGGCACTTGCGCGGCGGGCTTGGCTACGTCACGATCGTGGCGGCGGTGTTGCTGGCGTCGCTGTCGGGCTCGGCGGTGGCCGACACGGCGGCGCTGGCCGCGCTGCTGCTGCCGATGATGGTGCGTGCCGGTCACGGGCGCGAGCGCAGCGGTGGGCTGATTGCCTGCGCCGGCATCATCGCGCCCGTCATCCCGCCCTCGATTCCGTTTGTCATTTTTGGCGTGGCGGCCAATGTCTCGATCGGGCGCCTGTTCATGGCCGGTATCGTGCCCGGCATCTTGATGGGGGTGGCCATCGCCGTGGCCTGGTGGTGGGTGGCGCGGCGCGAAGCGGTGCCGACACCGCCACGCGCCAGCCGGGCCGAGGTGCTGCGGGCCTTGCGGCAGTCGCTGTGGGCCCTGGCGCTGCCTTTTATCGTGCTGCTGGGCCTGAAGCTGGGGGTGTTCACCCCGACCGAGGCTGCGGTGGTGGCGGCGGTGTACGCCTGGTTCGTGGCCACGGTCGTCTATCGCGAGCTGCCCTTGGCACGCCTGTACACCGTGCTGGTGGCAGCCGCCCAGACGACAGCGGTGATCATGTTTTTGGTGGCCGCAGCGGCGGTCGGGGCCTGGCTGATCACGGTGGCCAACCTGCCGGGCCAGCTGATCGAATGGCTGCAGCCGCTGATGGATGCGCCCACCCAGCTGCTGCTGGCCATCATGGGCTTTTTGTTTCTGGTGGGCATGGCCCTCGATTTGACGCCAGCCATCCTGATCCTTGCGCCGGTGTTGGTGCCTGTGGTGCGCGCCGCAGGCATCGATCCGGTCTATTTCGGGGTGCTGTTCGTGATGATGGGCTCCATCGGTCTGGTCACACCCCCTGTGGGCACGGTGCTCAACGTGGTGGCTGGCGTGGGGCGCATGAAGATCCATCACGTTGCGCGCGGCGTGCTGCCGTTCTTGCTGGCGCAACTGATCGTGTTGCTGCTGCTGGTGCTGTTTCCGTCCATCGTCATGGTGCCGTATCGCTGGTGGTACGGCTGATGGCGGCCCGGTGTGCCACCCTGCGGCGGGCCGCCGTGGCACCCGTGGCTTCTGGCTCTTGCCGTGGCGGCCTGCCGCTTCCGACCCGAAGGAGACCCATGATGAAGCGCAAGTTTCTGCAATCCATGCTGGTGACTGTGACGTCGCTGGCGCTGGCCGCTGTCGTCCAGGCCCAGCCGCGCACGATCAAATTTGCCAACCAGAATGCCAAAGGCCACCCGATCGTGCAGGGTATGGACAAGTTTGCGGAATTGGTGGAACAAAAGTCCGGTGGACGGCTGAAAGTGCAGGTGTTTGCCGGCGGAGCACTGGGCAGCGACCAGGCCAATGTGTCCGCGCTGCAGGGCGGCACGCTGGAGATGGCAGCGATGAATTCGGGCATCTTCGCCAGCGTGGTCAAGGAATTTGCGGTGTACGACTTTCCCTTCATGTTCGCCAGTCCGCGCGAGGCCGACGTTGTGCTGGATGGGCCGTTTGGGCGGCAGCTGCATGCCAAACTGGAAGAAAAGGGACTGGTCGGACTGGCGTACTACGAACTCGGTTTTCGCCATATCACGAACAATCGCCGACCCATCCAGCGCGTGGAAGACATCGCAGGGCTCAAGCTGCGCGTCATTCCGAACCCGATCAACGTCGATTGGGTTTCGGCGTTGGGAGCCAATCCGACCCCGTTGCCATTCCCTGAGCTCTATGCCGCGCTGGAGCAGCGCGCGGTGGATGGCCAGGAAAATCCACTGGCCACCATCTGGGGCGCCAAATTTTACGAAGTGCAAAAGTATTTGACGCTGACCTACCACCAGTACAACCCACAGTCGGTGGTGGTGAGCAAAAAATTCTGGGATTCGCTGTCGGCGGAGGATCGCCGCATTCTGCAGGAGGCTGCGGTCGAGTCGGCGCGCTTCCAGCGTGAGCAGGCGCGCTCGGCGGTGGCAGGCACGCTGGACAACCTGAAGAAAGCGGGCATGCAAGTCACCGAATTGCCCGCCGCCGAGGTGGCCAAGATGCGTGAGCGCATGAAGCCCGTCATCGCCAAGCACACCGCTGCCGTGGGTGAAGCCACCGTCGCAGCTCTGCAGGCCGAGCTGGACAAGCTGCGCAAATAAGCAGGAACCTCCATCATGCGCATCGACGGACTGACCGAGCTGATCGTGCACGTCGGATTCCCGACACACACCTTTCGATCTCCGCTGATCTACAACCCTTATTTCGAATCCATCGGCGCCAACGTGGTCGTCGTACCGATGGCGTGCCGTCCCGAGCCTTATCCCGTGTTGCTGCGCAGCGTGTTTGCCCTGGACAATGTGCGCGGAGCCCTTATCACGATGCCGCACAAGGTGCGCACGGTGGAGTTGCTGGACGTGCGCAGCCCTGCCGTGGAGGTTGCCGGAGCCTGCAATGCGGTGCGTAGGCTGCCTGACGGTCGGCTGGAGGGGGATTTGTTCGACGGCGAAGGCTTCGTGCGCGGGCTCACGCGCAAGGGGGTGGTCCTGTCCGGTGCGCGAGCGCTGGTGGTGGGCTGCGGGGGGGTGGGCAGCGCTATCGCGGCGGCGTTGGCCGCCGCCGGGGTGGCCGATCTGGTGGTCAGCGATGTGGTGCCGGCAGCCGCGCAGAGGCTGGCTGAACGGCTGCAACGGCACTTTTCGCGTACCCAAGCGCGGTCCGGTCCCGCCGATGCCATCGACCGCGATCTGGTGGTGAACGCCACGCCGTTGGGAATGCACGAGGACGATCCCCTGCCGCTGGACATCAGTCGGCTGCGGCCAGGGACCATGGTGGGCGATGTGGTGTTGCACACCGACTTGACGCCTTTGCTGCGCCATGCGCAAGCGCGGGGGTGTCGCGTGCAGGTAGGAGCCGACATGCTGTACGAGCAAATTCCGGCCTATCTCGAGTTTTTCGGCTTGCCCAGCACGACGCCCGAGCACCTGCGCGCATTGAGCGGCCTGGAGCCCAGCGTCGCAGCGATGCACGAGGAGGGGGTATGAGCGATCTGTTGCGCCTGCCACCACGCGAGCCTTTGCAGCAGACATGGGCCGATGCCGCCAATCCGTTGGGGCTGCAGGGCGTGGAGTTCGTCGAGTACGCCACCGACCAGCCG
>JANWZF010000312.1 GCA_025054905.1 Tepidimonas sp. | reverse complement strand
CCCTCGCCTGCTGCGACCACGATCTGCTTGTACGGCACCGTGGTGCAGTCCCCGGCGGCAAACACCCCTGGCACGTTGGTGTGGCAGGACGCATCGATCTCGATTTCGCCGAAGCGGTTGCGCGCCACCACGCCATCCAGCCACTCGGTGTTGGGCACCAGGCCGATCTGCACGAACACCCCTTCCAGCTCCAGCGTGTGCTCTTCGCCACTGGCGCGGTGGCGCCAGCGCAGACCCGTCACGCGCTGACCATCTCCCAGAATCTCCAGCGTCTGCGCCTGGGTCAGGATCGTGACGTTGGGCAGGCTCTTCAACTTGCTGACCAGCACCGCATCGGCCTTGAGCTGCTCGGCAAACTCCAGCAACGTGACGTGCTGCACGATGCCGGCCAAGTCAATGGCGGCCTCCACCCCGGAGTTGCCCCCTCCCACCACCGCCACCCTCTTGCCCTTGAACAACGGACCATCGCAATGCGGGCAGTACGCCACCCCGCGGTTTTTGTAGTCGGCCTCACCGGGCACGTTGAGGTTGCGCCAGCGCGCCCCTGTAGCCAGCACCACGCTGCGCGCGCGCAGCACCGCGCCGCCTTCGACCTCGATGCCGATCCAGCCGCCAGCCTGCGACGCCGGCTGCAGCGCCCGTGCGCGCTGACCGCTGATCACATCCACCTCGTAGTGGCGCAACTGTGCCTGCAAGGCGGCGGCCATCTGGGGGCCTTCGGTCTGCAACACCGACGGATAGTTTTCGATGGCCAGCGTATCGTTGACCTGCCCGCCGATGCGCTCGGCCAGCAGGCCGGTGCGGATGCCTTTGCGCGCCGCATAGAGCGCGGCTGCCGCCCCAGCCGGCCCACCGCCGACCACCAGCACATCGAAGGGCTCTTTGGACGCCAGGGCTTGCGCTGCCCGCGCGCCGGCGGCGTCATCGAGCTTGGCCAGCAGCTCCTGCAGCGTCGCCCGTCCGGAGTGCCAAATCTGGCCGTTGCGCAGCACCAGGGGCACCGCCATCACGCCGCGTTCTTGCACCTCGTGCTGAAACAGCGCGCCGTCGATCACCGTCGTGCGCACCCGCGGGTTGACCAGGGCCAGCAACGCCAACGCCTGCACCACGTCCGGGCAGTTGTGGCACGACAAGGACATGTACACTTCGAAATCGTGCTCACCCGGCAGCTCGCGCGCCTGTTGCAACAGCTCGGGTTCCACCTTCGGCGGGTGTCCGCCGGCCCACAACAGGGCCAGCACGAGCGAGGTGAACTCGTGCCCCAACGGCACGGCGGCAAACGTCAAGCGTGCCGGCTCGGCACCGCGCTGCAGAGCAAACGAAGGGCGCCGCGGCTCCTGGCCGTCGGTGCGCACCGTGATGCGTCCGTCCGACAGCGCGGCGATGTCGTGCAGCAGCTGCAGCATCTCACGCGCGCTGGCCGAGTCATCCAGCGAGGCCACCAGCTCGAACGGCTGCTTGACATGCGCCAGGTAGGTGCGCAGCTGGGATTGAAGTTGGGCATCGAGCATCGCGATTGACCTCCTTGGGGGGGTGACTGGGACAGCCCTCCCCCGGCGTGCGAGCACCCAGCGCCCGCACGACATCGTGATCCAGGGGAGAATGGAAAAGTTTGGGGCGACCGCGGCCCACGCCGGGCCGCCCCGAGGGACGGGGATCAGATCTTGCCGACCAGATCCAGCGACGGGGCGATCGTCTTGGCGCCCTCGTTCCACTTGGCCGGGCAGACCTCACCCGGATGCTCGGCCACGTACTTGGCGGCCTTCAGCTTGCGCAGCGTCTCCTTGACATCGCG
>JANWZF010000306.1 GCA_025054905.1 Tepidimonas sp. | reverse complement strand
CGATTCGATCTCGGCCTCATCGTGGGCCCGGGCAGCGTGCTCCAAACGTGCGGCGGCGGCGGCCAGCATCACCGCCCCCATGTTGCCGCTGCTGCCTTTCAACGAATGCGCCATGCGCGTCAGCGCTTCCCAGTCCCGCTGCGCGCACAAGGCGGCCAGCTGCGCCACCTCGTCCTCCAGTTGATCCACGTACTGGCGCACGATGTCCCGAAATTCGTCGCCCAGCATCGCCAGCAATTCGTCGAGGTTGGTGGTGTCCAGCAAGGCGCTCATGGTTAGCGGTGTTTGGCAGCGGGATGATGGCGCACAGTGCTATGCTAACCGCAATGGCCAGTTCTTCCGCATCCGCCGTGGCGTCTGAGGAAGCGCCCCGCACCCGCGAGCACGTGCTTGTGGTCGATGATGATCGCACCACCCGCTCGATGGTCTGCGGGGTGCTGCGGCGCGACGGCTGGGTGGTCACCGAAGCCACCGACGGCCAGCAGGCGATCGAGGCGGTCCAGCAGGCGCGACCGGACCTGATCCTAATGGACGTCATGATGCCAGGCATGGATGGGCATACCGCGTGCGCCCGCATCCGTGCCGAGCTGGCCGACGATGCACTGCCGATCGTCATGTTGACCGCCGCCGACGATCTGGCGTCGATCGAGCGGGCCTTTGACGCCGGGGCCACCGATTTCATCACCAAGCCGATCAACTGGGCCTTGCTGCGCGAACGCGTGCGCTACGCCCTGCGTGGGGGGCGGCTGGCGCGCGAGCTGCGCCGCGCGCGCATGCGTGAACTGGCGGTGCGGCGCATCGCCGGTCTGGGTTACTGGCAGTGGCGGCTGACCGACGACACGCTGAGCTGGAGCGAGGAATTCGAGCCGCTCAGCGGCATCCGTGCCAGCAGCGGCGTCCCCCGCGAACAGTTTCTGCAGCGTGTGCATCCCGAAGATCGCCTGCGTCTGCAGTCTGGCATGGAGGCCGCACGCCAGCGTCTGGGGCGGATGGATCTGGAATTTCGCCTGACCCTCGGTGAGGGTGAACGGATCCTGCGCGTGGTCGGTGAGCGCGGCCGCGAGGGCGATGACGCTTCGCTGGTGTTTGGGGTCTTTCACGATCTGACCCTCATGCGGCGCACCGAAGCGTTGGTCGACTACCTGGCGCTGCACGATGAGGTCACCGAACTGCCCAAGCGGCGTCTGTTTTTGCGTCAGGTCGATGAGGCGCTGACCGACGGCGGCGAAGGGCTGTGGGTGGTGACGGCCGACATCCTGCGTTTTGGCCGCCTCAACGAATCCTTGGGGGAGTCCAGCGCCAACCAGATGCTGCGCCAGCTCGGCCAACGGCTGCGGCATCTGGTTGACACGGGCGTGCTGTTGCAGGCAGCGCGCATCGACGGCGACGAATTCGCCTGGGCGCAGCGCGTGCTGCCCGGCCAATCGCTGGAGAACGCGCTGGAGGCCGTGCTGTTGGCGTTGCAGGAGCCGCTGACCCTGTCCGGGCACGAACAGGCGTTGCGCCTGGTGTTCAGTGCTGGCTGTGCGGCGCATCCGGTGCATGGGCTGGATGCCCAGACGCTGCTGACGCTGGCGCAGCAGGCGCAGCGGCGCGCCCGCGTCCAGGGCCGACCATGGTGCGTGGCCGAGCTGGAGCAGACCGACGTGCGCGCGCGGCAGCGCCAGCTCATGCTGGAACAAGCCTTGCAGGGGGCGCTGCAGCGGGGAGAGTTCGCCCTCGTGTACCAGCCTCAGCTGGATTTCGCGCGTGGGCGCATCGTCGGCTGCGAGGCGCTGCTGCGCTGGCGTTCGCCCCAGCTCGGGGCGGTGCCACCCGGGCAGTTCATCGGCCTGCTGGAAGACTCCGGTCAGATCGTCGAAGTCGGAGCCTGGGTGTTGCAGGAGGCGGCACGGCAAGCCGCCGCGTGGGAGCGCGCGGGCTTGCCGCTGCGGGTCGGGGTCAACCTTTCGCCGCGGCAGTTCGTCAGTCCCCATCTACCGCGGCACGTCGAGCAGGCCTTGGCGGTCAGCGCCGTTACGCCCGCCTTGCTGGAGCTCGAAATCACCGAGAGCCTGACGATGCACGATGTCGAGCATGCTGTGGCGTTGCTGCAGCGCTTTCGCTCGATGGGGGCCTCGGTGGCGCTGGATGATTTTGGGGTGGGCCACTCCTCGTTGGCTTACGTGCTGCAGTTTCCGATCGACGCGCTCAAAATCGACCGCGCGTTCGTCACGCACGTCACGCGCGGGCGCACCGACCGGGCCATCGTGCGCGCCATCGTGGCGCTGGCCCAGGCGCTGGGCGTGGAGACCATCGCCGAGGGAGTGGAAAGCCAGCGGCAGTGCGACTTTCTGGAGGCGTTGGGCGTCACCCAGGTGCAGGGTTATCTGATCGGCCGCCCGATGGAGCCCGCCGAGCTGGAGAAACTGGCGCAGCAATACCGGCACCCGAGCTGAGGGCGTTCAACCGATATTGCCTGTGTGCACCCCGAAACAGCCGCGGCGCCGATCGTCGAAGTAGCGCCGCAGCGTTTCGTGCACGGTGCGGAAGGCCAACTCGTCCCAGGGGATCTCGTGCTCGGCGAACAGGCGCGCCTCCAGCGTCTCGGGACCGGGTGCCAGATGCTCGCTCAACAAGCGGGCGCGGTAGTAGATGTGCACCTGCCCGACCCGCGCCACGTTGAGCAGGGTAAACAACCCCTCCAGGGCCACGTCGGCGCCGGCCTCTTCGCGCGTTTCGCGCAGGGCGCCCTGTTCGGTGGTCTCCCCCAGCTCCATGAACCCTGCAGGCAGGGTCCACAGGCCTCGGCGCGGCTCGATCGCGCGCCGACACAGCAGCACCCGCTCACCCCACACCGGGACGGTGCCCACCACGTTGAGTGGGTTTTCGTAGTGGATGGTGCCACAGGCGGGGCACACGGCGCGCACGCGCGTGTCCCCGTCGTCGGGAATGCGGTGTTCGACGGCGGCCGCACAGGCGCGGCAAAAACGGATTGGACTGCGCAGCATGTGGGGCTGGCCACCAGTGTAGCCCGTCACCGTCCCTCCCGGTGACCGCCATCAGGTTTTGCGGGTGTGCTTTTCGATCAATTTGCGCGCCGTCTCCAGCAGTTCGCGGCCGTTGAAGCCTCGACGATCCATGTCCTGCACCCACTCCACCTCCACCTGGCGCGCTTTGCGGCGAAACTCTTGCGCCTCGGCCAGCGCGATGGTGTGGATGCGGTTGCCGCGCTCCTGGGCCAGCTTGCGCGCCGGCGCATCGCCCGCTTGCTGGGTGCGACCCAGAAACGCCGACGTCTCCAATCCGGAGTTGGCATCGATCACCTTCTTCAGGTCCGCGGGCAACGACTCGTAGCGCGCCTTGTTCATGGCCATGACGAACGTCGTCGTGTACAGCGCGCCACCCTTGGGGTCGAATTCGCTATGGAACGAGACCAGTTCGTGCACCTTGACCGAAGGCACCACTTCCCATGGGATCACGCAGCCATCGATCACCCCCTTGGACAGCGCATCGGGGATTTGAGGCAGCGGCATGCCCACGGGCGTGGCGCCCAGGTAGCCCAGCATTTTGGTAATCTGCCGCGTCGGGCCACGCATCTTCAGGCCACGCAGGTCGTCCGGCTGGGTGATCAGGCGCGTCTTGACATGGAACATGCCCGGACCGTGCACCTGAAAGGCGATCGGGTGAATGTCGCGGAACTCATCGGCCGCCTTGGTCTGCACATACTCCCAGAAGGCCCTGGAGGTGGCCTCGGCGTCGGTCATCATGAACGGCAGCTCGAACACCTCGCTGCGCGGAAAGCGCCCCGGCGTGTTGCCAGGCAGGGTCCAGACGATGTCGACCACGCCGTCCTTGGCCTGGTCGTACAGCTGCACCGGCGAGCCCCCGAGCTGCATCGCCGGGTAAGCCTCGAACTTGATGCGCCCCCCCGATTCACGCTCGACCTTGTCCATCCACGCCTTGTGCATGTTGAGCCATACGTTGGAGGTCGGCGACATGAAGGTGTGAAACTTCAGGGTCACGCTGGACTGGGCCAGGCCCACCAGTGCGGGGGCGCCTAGCGCCACGGCAGCGCCCGAGCGAAGCAAAGTGCGGCGACGGATCATCGTAAGTTCTCCTGCAACGGCGTGCGATGGGGACGAGCGTGCGCGATGGGCGACGGGCACGCTCCCGTTGGATCCCGCGGTGGGCCTGCGGGTTGCGGCAGTGTAGCGGGGGAAAGCCGCTGCACACCGCCTGCAGGCCTCGGGGTTTGTCCGGGGGCGCGGCAGGCACGCTAGACTGCGGGGCTTGAACAAGCCCCCGCCGTCCCGAATCAACCGATGAAACTGTACAACTACTTTCGCTCCGGCACGTCGTTTCGGGTGCGCATCGCGCTCAACCTGAAAGGGCTGAGCTACGACTACATCCCCGTGCATCTGGCCCGCGGCGAGCAGCATGGGGCAGCCTACCGGGCCGTCAGCCCCGACGGGCTGGTGCCAGTGCTCGACGTCGAAGGCCAGCCCGATCATGCGTTGCTGAGCCAGTCGATGGCGATCATCGAATATCTGGATGAGACGCACCCCGAACCGCCGCTGTTGCCGCGCGATCCGCTGGGGCGCGCGCGCGTGCGGGCGCTGGCCCAGACCATCGCGTGCGAAATCCATCCGATCAACAACCTGCGCATCCTGAAATACCTGGGCGGGACCCTGGGCCTGAGCGAATCCCAGCGCGCCGCCTGGTACAACCACTGGGTGATGGAGGGGCTGCGGGCCTACGAACGCAGGCTGCAGGATTTGGCCGAGGAGCGGGCGCGGCGGGGGCTGCCGCCGTCGGTGTACTCCTATGGCGACACGCCCACGCTGGCCGACTGCTGCCTGGTGCCGCAGATCGTCAACGGCCGGCGTTTCGGGTTGGAATACGACGGCATCCCGTTGACCCTGGCGGTCTACGAGCGTTGCATGCAACTGGACGCGTTTCAGCGCGCCCAACCCAGCCAGTGCCCCGATGCCGAGTAAAGCCAACGGTCCGCAGCCGGCTGTGCGCAGTGGGCTGCCGGGCATCGAGGCCGAGCTCGGGCCGCACGCGGCCGGCTGGATGAGCACGCGCGGCGGCGGGGTCTCGGCAGGTCCGTGGGCCTCGCTCAATCTGGGCGACCATGTGGGCGATGACCCCGTGGCGGTGGCGAGCAACCGGCAGCGGCTGGTCGCCGCGCTGGGGGTGCGGCCGGTGTACCTGAGACAGGTGCACGGAATCGAGGTGGTGGCCGTGGGGCCGGACACCCCGGATGGTCTCACCGCCGATGCCTGTTACACCGATACCCCGGGCGTGGCCTGCACGGTGCTGGTGGCCGACTGCCTGCCGATTCTGCTGGCCACGGCGGAGGGTGGGTCGGTGGCGGCCGTCCATGCCGGCTGGCGGGGGCTGAGCGCCGGCGTGCTGGAGGCCCTGGTGGCAACCTGGCCTGCGGTGCGC
The DNA here is from genome assembly GCA_025054905.1 of Tepidimonas sp. Classification (GTDB taxonomy): domain Bacteria; phylum Pseudomonadota; class Gammaproteobacteria; order Burkholderiales; family Burkholderiaceae_C; genus Tepidimonas. The sequence goes on along the minus strand of JANWZF010000306.1, from coordinate 296 downwards.
CAGCCTGCGGCCCGTGCGGCTTGTCACGTATGGATCGGTCCGGCCATTGGGGTGCAGGCGTTCGAGGTTGGCCCCGAGGTTCGGCAGGCCTTCCTGGCTCAGGCACCGGAGGATGCCGTGGCCTTCGAGCCGTCGCCCGACCATCCGGGGCGTTGGCGGGCCGATCTGGCCGCGCTGGCGCGTGCGCGTCTGCGGCGGCTCGGGTTTGAGCGGGTCTGTGGACACGACGGCAGCGCCGCCTGGTGCACCGCCAGCCAGCCCTCAACGTTTTTCTCGCACCGGCGCGACGCCGCTGC
>JANWZF010000269.1 GCA_025054905.1 Tepidimonas sp. | reverse complement strand
CACCCGTCTTGCGTGGACCGCCATGAACGCCTTGCGTACCGACTTCGCAGCCTTGCCGCCGGACGACATCGCGGCTGCGCTGGGCGCCCAACTCGAACGCATGCGCCACGCCTTTGCGCGGCGTGCACCGACCCCCGCGGCCCAGCGCCAGGCGGCCCTGGCACGCCTGCTGGAGGTGGTGCTGGCGCACGAGGCCGACTGGATCCGCTCGATCGAGGAAGACTTTGGACGGCGCAGCGCCACCGAGACCCGGCTGCTCGAATTGGCCCCACTGGCGGACGAAATCCGCCACCTGCGGCGCCACGTCGCGCGCTGGATGCGACCGCGCCGCGTGCCGGTCAACCCGCTGTTCTGGCCGGCGCGGGCCCGCATCGTGCCGCAGCCGCTGGGCGTGGTGGGCATCATCGGGGCATGGAACTACCCCTTGCAGCTGACGCTTTCGCCGCTGGCCAACGCACTGGCGGCGGGCAACCATGTGCTGCTCAAACCGTCGGAGCTTGCCCCTCGGACGGCCGAATGCCTGCGGCGCGTGCTGGCCGAGGCATTTGCGGCCGACGAGGTGTGCGTCGTCACCGGCGGGGCCGAGGTGGCCGCCGCGCTGGCGCGTCTGCCGCTGGATCATCTGCTGTTCACCGGCTCGACCCGCGTCGGGCGGCTGGTGGCGCAGGCCGCCGCCGCGCAGCTGACCCCGCTGACGTTGGAGCTGGGCGGCAAGTCCCCGGCGATCGTGGGCCCGGGTGCCGATCTGGCCCAGGCGGCCGACCGCATCGTCACCGCCAAGGGTTGGAACGCGGGGCAAACCTGCATCGCGCCGGACCACTGTTGGGTGCCGCGTGCGCAGCGGGATGACTTCGTGCAGGCCCTGCGCGAGAGCGCGCAGCGGCGTTGGCCCCGGGGCAGTGCGGATCCCGACCTCACGGCACTGGTCAGTGGGGCAGCCTGGCAGCGCATGGTGACGATGGCCGCCGAAGCGGCCGAGGCGGGGGCGACCCTCGTGCCGCTGCTTGAGGCCACGCTGCCCGCCGTCGGACAGCCGGCTCCATCGCCTGCGGTCCTGGGGCCGGTGGCGGTGCTGGATCCGCCAGCCCATGTGGCACTGATGCGGGAGGAAATCTTTGGTCCGCTGCTGCCGGTGCTGACCTACGACACGCTGGAGGAGGCCTTGGCATCGATCCAGGCTGGACCGCGCCCGTTGGCGCTGTACCTGTTTGAGCGCGATCGCGCCACCATCGAGCGTGTGCTGACCCAGACGGTCAGCGGGGGCGTGACGGTCAACGACTGCATGTTGCACCATCCGCAGCATGCGCTGCCATTTGGCGGAGTGGGGGCCAGCGGCTACGGTGCGTACCACGGCCGGCATGGGTTCGAGCGGTTTTCCCACTTGAAAGGGGTGTTCGAACAACACCCGTGGGTGGCAGCGGTGCTGGACCGCTGGGTGCGGCCCCCTTACGGCGCGGTCCTGCAGCGCGGGTTGCGCTTCATGCTGCGCCGCTGAAGCGGTGCCGCGCGGCGCCTGGCTAAATGTAAACGGCCCGCGCGCAGCGGCCCATGCACCGAAGGGGCCACCGCCCGCAGCGCCGACCTCGCGCCCGCCAGGCCGTTGCGGCAGCGCCACAGCCCGTCAGGCGTGCAGGCGTGAGTGGCGCGGCAGATGCGCCATCAGGAACTCCATCTGGTCGGCCAGAATGCGCCGGTTGCGCAGGATAAAGTCCTCCCACAGGCTGGGCACATACGGCGCGTACAGCAGCGGCATGTGGGCCTGCTCCGGGGTGCGGTTGCCTTTGCGGTGGTTGCAGGTGCGGCAGGCCGTCACGACGTTCATCCAGTGGTCGCGCCCGCCTTGGGCCAGCGGCACGACGTGCTCGCGCGTGAGCTCGCTTTCATCGAAGCGCTGGCCGCAATACGCGCACAGCTGGCGGTCGCGGGCAAACAGCTTGGCATTGGTCAAGCTGGGCACGAGGTCAAAAGGATTGACGTGGCTGTGGCCGCGTGTGCCGATGATCGAGTGCACCTCGACGCACGATAGGCGCCCGGTGCGAGCGTTGATGCCCCCGCGGAAAGTGGCGATGCGCCCGCCGGCGACCCAGCGCACGTCGCCAGCCGCGTAGTGCAGCACTGCCTCCTGCAGCGTCAGCCACGCTTGCGGCAGGCCGTGCGCGGTGAGCTTGAGCACTCTCATGGCTGTGTCATAGTAGCGCCCTTTGGCGGCCCTTGTGTGACACAGGGGTCAAGGCTGAACGACGCGCATGAACATCGTCTTCGGACTGCACAACCTGCTGCGCCAGCCGCCCCGCCCGCGCGCGCTGACGATCGGCAATTTCGACGGCGTGCACCGCGGCCATCAGGCGATGCTGGCGCTGCTGATCAACGAGGCGCGCCAGCGCGGCTTGCCGGCCTGCGCGGTGACTTTTGAGCCGCACCCACGCGATTACTTTGCCGCGGTGCGCCGTCAGCCGCAGCTGGCTCCGGCGCGCATCGCCACGCTGCGCGACAAGCTGGCCGAGCTGCGTCGCTGCGGGCTGGATGAATGCGTGATCCTGCCGTTCAACGCGCGCCTGGCAGCGCTCAGCGCCGAAACCTTCATCGAGGATGTGCTGCTGCGTGCGCTGCAGGCGCGCTATGTGCTGGTGGGCGATGATTTCCGCTTCGGGGCCCAGCGCCGCGGCGACTATGCGCTGCTGGATGCGGCTGGGGCGGCGCGCGGCTTCGATGTGGCGCGCATGCTCAGCTACGAAGTGCACGGCCTGCGCGTATCCAGCTCGGCGGTGCGCGCGGCGCTGGCCGCCGGCGACATGGCGGCCGCAGCCGCGCTGCTGGGGCGCCCCTACGCGATCAGCGGGCACGTGGTGCATGGGCGCAAGCTCGGGCGCGCGCTGGGGGAATCCGGCCCCGGCCGCGGCGACGGCTTTCGCACCCTGAACCTGCGCTTTGCCCACTGGAAGCCAGCCGCCAGCGGCATCTTCGTGGTGCAGGTGCACGGGCTGGATCCCTCCCCGGGGGCTGCGCCACTGCCCGGCGTGGCCAATCTGGGGGTGCGCCCGTCGCTGGATCCGCGTGACGTCAACGGCGGACGCGTGCTGCTGGAGACGCACTGCCTGCAGTGGCCGACGCGGGTGCAGCAGGCCCTGGCCGCAGCCGCGGTACCGGGCGAGGCCTACGGTAGAATCATCCGCGTCGAGCTGCTGCACAAACTGCACGACGAACGCCGCTACCCCTCGCTGGACGCCCTGGCGGCTGGCATCGCCCAGGATTGCGCCGACGCCCGAGCCTGGTGGGCCGCCCATGGGCCGCATGTCGCCCACCATGAAGCCTGACCGTCCCAACCCCGACGCGCGCGACGCGTCCCTGCCCGACTACAGCGCCACGCTGAACCTGCCGGAAACCCCGTTTCCGATGCGCGGCAACCTGCCGCAGCGCGAACCCGGCTGGGTGCGGCAGTGGGAGGAGCAGGGTCTGTACCAACGCCTGCGCGAAGCGCGCCGTGGCGCACCCAAGTTCATCCTGCACGACGGCCCCCCTTACGCCAACGGCCGCATCCACATCGGCCACGCCGTCAACAAGGTGCTCAAGGACATGATCGTCAAGGCGCGCCAGCTGGCGGGCTTTGATGCGCAGTACATCCCGGGCTGGGACTGCCATGGACTGCCGATCGAAAACGCGATCGAAAAGCTGCACGGCCGTGGCCTGAGCCGCGACGAGATGCAGGCGCGCGCGCGCGCGTTTGCCACCGAGCAGATCGCGCTGCAGATGGCCGACTTCAAGCGGCTGGGGGTGCTGGGCGACTGGCAGCACCCCTACCGTACGATGGACTTCAAGAACGAAGCCGAGGAGCTGCGCGCCTTCAAACGCGTGATGGAGCGCGGCTTTGTCTACCGTGGCCTCAAGCCCGTGTACTGGTGCTTCGATTGCGGCTCCTCGCTGGCGGAGTTCGAAATCGAATACGCCGACAAGCAGAGCCAGTCGCTGGACGTGGCGTTTCGCTGCGCCGAGCCCCAGCGCCTGCTGCAGGCGTTTGCGGCGGCCAGCCCGCTGCCGCACACCGATCTGGCGCAGCTGAGCCAGCGCCCGATCGAGGCGGTGATCTGGACCACGACGGCCTGGACCATCCCGGCCAACCAGGCGCTCAACGTCAACCCCGATCTGCCCTACGCGCTGGTGGAAACGCCGCGCGGGCTGCTGCTGCTGGCCGAAGCGCTGGTCGAGCCCTGCCTGCAGCGCTACGGTCTGAGTGGCCAGGTGCTGGCCGTCGCCCCAGGCCGGGTGTTGGACCGCATCGCCTTTGAGCATCCGCTGGCGCACGTGCACCCGGGCTATGACCGGCGCGCCCCGGTCTACCTGGCCGACTACGCCACCGCCGACGACGGTACCGGCATCGTGCACTCGGCACCGGCCTACGGCGTGGAAGACTTCCAGTCGTGCACCGCGCACGGGCTGCAGCCCAGCGACATCCTCAATCCGGTGCAGGGCAACGGCGTCTACGCCGAGACGCTGCCGCTGTTTGGCGGCCTGTCGATCTGGGAGGCCGTGCCGCACATCCTGCAGACCTTGCGCGCAGCCGACCGGCTGCTGGCCACCCAGCCGATCACGCACAGCTACCCGCACTGCTGGCGCCACAAGACCCCGGTGATTTACCGCGCTGCGGCCCAGTGGTTCATCCGCATGGATGCCCCCACCGAGGCCACGCGCGGCATCTTCGCCACCGATCCGGCGCCACAGACGCTGCGCGAGCTGGCGCTGCAGGCCATCGAACACACCCGCTTCTATCCGGAAAGCGGCCGCGCGCGGCTGCGCGACATGATCGCGCACCGCCCCGACTGGTGCATCAGCCGCCAGCGCTCCTGGGGCGTGCCGCTGCCGTTCCTGCTGCACCGCGACAGCGGCCAGCCGCACCCGCGTACGCCCGAGATCATCGACCTGGCCGCCGAGATCATCGAGCAGGGCGGCATCGAAGCCTGGAGCAAGCTGTCGGTGGCCGACATCCTGGGCCGTCTGGGCGATGCCAGCGACCCCAGCCTCTACACCAAGAGCACCGACATTCTGGAGGTGTGGTTCGACTCCGGCACCACGCATCACACGGTGCTCAAAGGCAGCCACGCCGGCAGCGGTCACGATCAGGGACCAGAAGCCGATCTGTACCTGGAGGGCCACGACCAGCACCGCGGCTGGTTCCACTCCTCACTGCTGACGGCCTGCGCGATGCACGGGCGGGCACCGTACCGCGGCCTGCTGACGCACGGCTTTACCGTCGATGGCCAGGGCCGCAAGATGAGCAAGTCGCTGGGCAACGTGGTGGCGCCGCAGGAGGTCAGCGACAAGCTGGGGGCGGAAATCATCCGCCTGTGGGTGGCGGCCACCGACTACTCGGGCGACCTGGGCATCGACGACAAGATCCTGGCGCGCGTGGTGGATGCCTACCGGCGCATCCGCAACACCTTGCGTTTTTTGCTGGCCAACATCAGCGATTTCGATCCGTCCGCCGACGCGGTGGCTGGCGCCGAGCTGCTGGAAATCGACCGCTGGGCGCTGGCACGCACCGCCCAACTGCAGCAGGAGATTCTGGCGCACTACCACGCGTACGAATTCCATCCGGTGGTGGCCAAGCTGCAGGTGTTTTGCTCCGAAGACCTGGGCGCGTTCTACCTGGACGTGCTCAAAGATCGGCTCTACACCACCGCGCCGAAGAGCCTGGCGCGGCGCAGCGCCCAGACCGCGCTGCACCAGATCACCCACGCCATGCTGCGCTGGATGGCGCCGTTTCTGTCCTTCACCGCCGAGGAAGCCTGGGCCCTGATCGGCCACACCCCGTCGATCTTCACCGAAACCTACCTGGCCCTGCCGACCCCGGACGACGCCCTGCTGGCCAAATGGCAGCGCATCCTGGCCGTGCGCGATGCGGTCAACAAGGCCATCGAAGAGGAACGCGCCGCGGGACGCATCGGTCCGTCGCTGCAGGCCGAAGTCACCCTGACGCTGCCACCCGAAGACCACGCGCTGCTGGCCAGCCTGGGCGCCGACGCGCGCTTTGTCTTCCTGGTGTCGGCGCTGGCGCTGCAGCAGGGCGAGGCGTTGGGGGTGCAGGTGACGCCCTCGGCCCACCCGAAGTGCGCGCGCTGCTGGCACTGGCGCGCCGACGTCGGCCACGACCCGGCACACCCGCACCTGTGCGGCCGCTGCACCAGCAACCTGTTCGGCGCCGGTGAGGCACGCCACGCAGCCTGAGTGCAACCATGGCCAAGACGTCTTCGCGCGGCATGCTGGTGTGGCTGGGCCTGGCCGCCATCATCGTGCTGCTGGATCAACTCACCAAAACGCTGGTGGTGGCGTTGTTTCGCCCCGGCGAGGTGCTGCCCGTCACCAGCTTCTTCAACCTGGTGCGGGTGCACAACCCGGGCGCAGCGTTTTCGCTGTTGGCCCAGGCCGGTGGCTGGCAACGCTGGCTGCTGCTGGCCATCGGCGTGGGCGCCGTGATCGCGATCCTATGGCTGCTGCGCGCCCATCACCAGCAACGGCTGTTCGCCTTCGCGCTGGCGTGCCTGCTCGGCGGCGCGCTGGGCAATGTCATCGACCGTGCCCTGCATGGCTATGTCGTCGACATGTTGGACATTCACCACCGCTGGCTGGCCCCCTTGTTTGCCGGAGGACATTACCCGGCGTTCAACATCGCTGACGTGGCCATCACGGTCGGAGCGGTCGGCCTGATCCTCGACGAGTTGCGGCGCGTGCGCCGCAGCCGCTGACACCCCCCTGAGGCGCCCACGCCACAGCCCGCGCCGTTGGCACGCAGCAGACCGATCGGCTTGCGTAGAATGGGGTGGATGCAAACCCGCCCAGCGTTTCCAGGCCTGCCACGGCGGTGGTGCGCTGCCCTGCTGGCTGCCGCAGCCACCAGTCTGGCACTCGATGCTGCCGCGCAGACGGTGCGCTGCCACATCGGCTGGGCGGGAGCCGTGCGTACCTTCACGATCACACCCGCCCCCGCCGACGAAACACCGCCGCCCCTGCTGGAAGGGGCCAGCCTCGCCGTGGAGGTGATCAACCGCCTGCCACCCGCCCCCGGTGCCGGAGTCACGGTGCGGACACTGGGGCACTGGCAGGGGCAGGCCTACCTGCTGCACGAGGCCCATTACCTGCCCACCCAGCCAGCAGTGGGCCCGCACGGCTTCACCGGCCTACAGACCGTGCGGGAGCCCACGCGCGGCCACCTGCTGAGCTACTGGTGCGAACACGCCGCGGCAGCCCCCCGCTGACGCGCTGCCTTCAAGGCAGCAGCACGGTTGAACCGGTCGTGCGCCGTGCCTCCAGCGCCTCGTGAGCCGCGCGCACGTCGGCCAGTGCGAAGCGCTGCGCGATGCGAATCTGCACCTGACCTGACTGTACGACCGCAAACAGATCGTCGGCCATCGCCTGCGTGCGCGCGCGCGTGCGCAGGTGCGTGAACAGCGTCTGGCGCGTGACGTACAGCGACCCCTTGGGCCCCAGCACGGCAGGTGCAAACGGCGGCACCGGGCCGCTGGCGTTGCCAAACGACACCATCAGCCCAAACTCGCACAGGCAGTCGAGCGACCCCTCCCACGTGTCCTTGCCCACCGAGTCGTAGACCACCTTGACCCCTTGCCCGCCGGTGAGCTCGCGCACGCGCGCCACGAAGTCCTCGCGCCGATAGTTGATGCACGCTTCAGCGCCATGCTGCTGCGCCAGCGCACACTTGTCGTCGCTGCCCGCGGTGCCGATGACGCGCAGCCCCAACGCCCGCGCCCACTGACAGACGATCAACCCCACACCACCGGCGGCCGCGTGCAGCAGCACCCAGTCGCCCGGCTGCAGGCCTTCCACCGGGCGGCAATGCTTGAGCAGATACTGCGCGGTCAACCCCTTGAGCATCATCGCTGCGGCCTGCTCAAACGTGATCGCCGTGGGCAGACGCACGACGTTGAGGGCTGGCATCACGCGCACCTCGCAGTAGGCGCCGGGTGGCTGCGCGGCGTAGGCCACGCGATCGCCCACCTGCAGATGATCCACACCCGGGCCCACGGCCTCCACCACGCCGGCACCCTCCATCCCCAGGCGCGCCGGCAGCGGCAGCGGGTACAGCCCGGTGCGGTGGTAAACATCGATGAAGTTCAGCCCGATGGCGTGGTGACGGATGCGCACTTCCCCCGGGCCCGGCTCGCCCACGGTCACGTCGGCCATGCGCAGCACCTCAGGGCCGCCCGTTTGTTCGATCAGCACAGCACGGCTGGTGGTCATGATGGAACTCCTTGGAGGTTGGAATTGGGGGGCTTGGGGTGCGGATGGTGCCACAGGGGCGGCGGCCCCGGGCCCGCAGGCCTGTCACCCCGGTGGCCAGCAGGGGCTGGGGGCATCGGCTACAGTGGCGGTGATGCCAGCCTCGCGCCCTGCCGCCCTGACACCCTCCACCATCGCGCTGCTGACCCTGCCCCCGTTGTTGTGGGCCGGCAATGCCATCGTGGGCCGGTTGGCCGCCGCGTGGATTCCGCCCATCACGTTCAACTTCCTGCGCTGGGTGCTGGCCGCAGCCCTGTTGCTGCCGCTGGCCGGCTGGGTGTTGCGTCCCCGCAGCGGCCTGTGGCACTGCTGGCGCCGCTTCCTGCTGTTGGGCAGCCTGGCGGTGGCGGGCTACAACATGCTGCAGTATTTGGCGCTGCACACCTCCACCCCGCTCAACGTCACGCTGGTGGCCTCCAGCATGCCGGTATGGATGATGCTGGTCGGGCGAATCTTTTTTGGCGCCGCGGTACAGCGCCGCCAGCTGTTGGGCGCGGCCCTGTCGCTCGGCGGGGTGTTGGTGGTGTTGTCGCATGGGCGCCTGGACCACCTGCTGGCGCTGCGCCTGGTCCCTGGCGACGCGTGGATGCTGGCAGCGGCGCTGACCTGGTCGTGCTACAGCTGGCTGCTGACGCGGCAGGACGAACCGGCGGCGATCCGGCAGGACTGGGCTGCCTTTTTGCTGGCCCAAAGCGTCTTTGGGCTGCTGACCGCTGCAGCCCTGACGGCGGGTGAATGGACTTGGCTGACGCTGGCCCCCCCGCCCCACATGCCCACCTCGATCCAGTGGAGCTGGTCCCTGGGGGCCGTGCTGCTGTTCGTCGCGGTGGGCCCTTCGATCCTGGCATACCGGGCCTGGGGTGCCGGGGTCCAGCGCGCCGGCCCGACGGTGGCTGGCTTTTTCACCAACCTCACGCCGCTGTTTGCGGCGCTGATGTCCACCGTGCTGCTGGGCGAGCCGCCTCGGCCTTTCCACGCCGCGGCCTTCGCCCTCATCGTGGCCGGCATCCTCGTGTCGTCGCGGCGCTGAACTACCACCCATCGATCGGCATAATAGCCGTGGGCCGCGTTGCGCTCATGGCGACTGCACATCGCTCTGCTCTTTTTTGGGACTGCGCGGCCGTCGACAACGATCACACCGCAATGGAGAGGACAAGCATGAGAGGATCGATGTGGGCGCTTTTGTTGGCGGTCTCAATGGGTTCGACGGGCTGTATGTCCACCGCGCCCAAAATCGGCGATGACAGCGCCAAGACCGCCGTCACTGGCGCCGCAGGAGGCGCAGCAAGCCAAAACGCCAACTCCCAAATCGAGCGTTGCGAGCGGCCGTTTGGAACCGTGGCCTTGGTCGAAAACCAAGATTCCCCCTGGTTCATGACGCTGCGGGAGTACAAGCTTGGCTCGACCATCCCCGTGCTGCGCCTGTTGGTGCAGCAAAGCAACTGCTTCATCGTGGTCGAGCGCGGCCGCGCGATGAACAACATGAACATGGAACGCCAGCTGCAGCAAAGTGGTGAACTGCGGGAGAATTCCAGCTTT
>JANWZF010000288.1 GCA_025054905.1 Tepidimonas sp. | reverse complement strand
CGCCATCTGGCCCGCTTAAGCGGGTGCGCGGTGCTGTCGCTGGATTACCGCCTGGCACCGGAGCACCGCTTTCCCACTGCGGTCAACGACGCATTCGATGCCCTGGCGTGGCTGCGTGGGGCGGCAGCGGGGCTGGAGCTGGACCCGACGCGCATCGCCGTCGGCGGCGACAGCGCCGGCGGCACGCTGGCGGCGGTGACCGCCCTGCAGGCCCGTGACGCTGGCTGGCCGCTGGCGCTGCAGCTGCTGTTTTATCCCGGCTGCAGCGCATGGCAGCAGACGCCGTCACACCGGCGTTTCGCCCATGGTTTCGTGCTGGAGGCTGAAACGATCCAGTGGTTCTTCCGCCACTATATCGACGACGCGCAGCGCGACGACTGGCGCTTTGCGCCGTTGCTGGCCCCCGACTTTGAAGGCGCAGCGCCGGCCTGGATCGGCCTGGCCGAATGCGATCCGCTGGTGGACGAAGGGATCTTGCTGGCCGACCGGCTGCGCATGGACCGGGTGGAGGTGCAGTTGGAGATCTACCACGGGGTCACGCACGAATTCATCAAGATGGGGCGCGTCATCCCGCAAGCGCTGCACGCTCACGAGGATGCCGCGCGCGCCCTGCGACACGCGATGGGGGACACCCGCCCATGACGGCAGGGCCGCGGTGGTGAGTCTGCTCGGCACCGGCGGTCGGAGCGGGCGCCACCGTGGACCTGACCCAGATGACTGCGCTGCGGTCTGGCCCCGATGGCGGTGTTCGTCCCGCTCTTCGTCAGGTTCGCATTCGGTGAACAGCAGGTGCAGATCGCGTTGTCCGATCTGTGACGGCCAGGATCCACCCGATCGGCTAGGGTTTGGGCAGGAGCACAAGCCATGACCGCCATCGACCCCATTGCCAGCCCTCACATCCGCATCTGGTGGGAAGACCTCGCCGTCGGCGACACGCGCGACCTGGGCAGCCTCATCGTGACCGAGGAGGAAATCGTCGCGTTCGCCCGCCAGTTCGATCCGCAACCCTTTCACCTTGACCCTGAAGCCGCGCGCCACTCGGTCTTTGGCGCCCTGTGCGCCAGCGGCTGGCACACCTGTGCGCTGGCCATGCGGCTGATGGTGACGAATTTTCTGCACGAGACGTCAAGCTTGGGATCGCCCGGGCTGGAGAGTCTGAAATGGCTCAAGCCCGTGTACCCCGGGGACGAATTGCGGCTGCGCCACACCATCACCGACAAGCGCCCGATGAACAAGCGCCCCGATGTCGGCCTGGTGCGCACCGTGTGGGAGCTGTTCAACCAGCATGGCGATCGGGTGTTGCTGATGGAAGGTTGGGGCATGTTTCGGCGCCGCCAGCCGGCGGTGCAAGGCCACGCTTGAGAGTCCGGCCCCATGTGCTTGCCCTGCGCAGGGCAGGGCCGTGCGTTGCGCGCGTGCACGTCGGCGGGGCCGGCCCTACAATGCCGGGCTTTCCAAGCCGCCGCCGATGGCGGCCCCAGGCCTGTGTGCGCCGATCATGAATGCTCCTGCCCATCCTGCCGTGCTGACGCCGGCTGCCAAGCCGCTGATGCGCTACAAGCCTTATTGGGCCAAGCGCTTTGGGGTGGCACCCTTCTTGCCGATGAGCCGCGCCGAGATGGAGGCGCTGGGCTGGGACAGCTGCGACGTCATCCTGGTCACGGGCGATGCCTACGTCGATCATCCCAGCTTTGGCATGGCGGTGATCGGTCGGGTGTTGGAAGCTCAGGGCTTTCGCGTCGGCATCATCGCCCAGCCCGACTGGACCAGCGCCGAAGCGTTCAAGGTGCTGGGCCGTCCCAATTTGTTCTGGGGCGTGACCGCGGGCAACATGGATTCGATGATCAACCGCTACACGGCCGACCGCAAGATCCGCTCGGACGATGCCTACACGCCGGGTGGGGTGGCCGGCAAGCGACCCGACCGCGCCTGCATCGTCTATGCCCAGCGCTGCCGAGAGGCGTACAAGGACGTACCGATCATCCTGGGGGGGATCGAAGCCTCGCTGCGTCGCGTCGCGCACTACGATTACTGGAGCGAGACGGTGCGCCGCTCGATCCTGCTGGATGCCAAGGCCGACTTGCTGCTGTATGGCAATGCCGAGCGCGCGCTGGTGGAAGTGGCGCACCGGCTGGCGCGGCGCGAGCCCATCGACCG
>JANWZF010000287.1 GCA_025054905.1 Tepidimonas sp. | reverse complement strand
CACGTAGCCGTAGCCGCCCAGCGTCTGGATGGCCACCGAGCACACCCACTCGGCCGTCTCGCTGGCGATCAGCTTGGCCATCGCGGCTTCCTTCAGGCACGGCTGGCCGGCGTCGCGCAGCGCCGCGGCGTGCCAGGTCAGTTGGCGCGCCGCCTCCAGTCGCGCCGCCGCTTCGGCCAGGCGAAAGCCCACCGCCTGGTGCTCAAAAATGGGCTTACCAAAGCTTTCCCGCTGCTTGGCGTAGTCGATGGCCACCTCCAGCGCGCTGCGCGCCATCCCGATGCTTTGCGCCGCAATGCCGATGCGCCCACCTTCCAGCGCCGACAGCGCGATCTTGTAGCCTTCGCCTTCCTCGCCAATGCGGTGGTCGGCCGGGATGCGGCAGCCCTCCAGGCGGATCTGCGCCGTGTCGCTGGAGTGCTGGCCGACCTTGTCCTCCAGCCGCTCGACGATATAGCCGGGCGTGTCGGTGGGCACCAGAAACGCGCTCATGCCCCGCTTGCCGGCAGCCTTGTCGGTGACGGCAATCACGATGGCCACCTGGCCGTTCTTGCCGCTGGTGATGAACTGCTTGACGCCATCGAGCACATAGGCGTCGCCGTCGCGCCGCGCGGTGGTGCGCAGCGCGGCGGCATCCGAGCCGACGTGCGGCTCGGTCAGGCAAAAGGCCCCCAGCATCTCACCGCGCGCCAGCGGCGTGAGCCACCGGCGCTTTTGCGCCTCGCTGCCGTAGCGCAGCAGGATCGCGCACACCGGGCAGTTGTTGACGCTGATGGCGGTGCTGGTGCCGCCGTCGCCGGCGGCGATCTCTTCCAGCACCAATGCCAGGCTCAGGTAATCCAGGCCGGCCCCACCGTACTCCGTGGGCACGCACACACCGTAGCAGCCCAGCTCGGCCAGCCCACGGTGGGCCTCGCGCGGAAAAGTGTGCTCCAGGTCCCACTGCGCGGCATGCGGCCACAGCCGCTCGCGGGCGAAGGCGCGCACCGCGTCGCGGATCATGTGCTGTTCGTCGGTCAGCAGCATGGCGATGGCGCCGTCACAGCAGCTCAAGCGCGATGGCCGTGCCCTCGCCACCGCCGATGCACAGCGTGGCCACGCCACGCTTGAGGCCGCGTGCCTTCAGCGCATGGATCAGCGTGACCATGATGCGCGCGCCACTGGCGCCGATCGGGTGGCCCAGCGCGCAGGCACCGCCGTTGACGTTGACGATGGCGTGATCCACCCCCAGCTCGGTCATCAGCGCCATCGGCACCACGGCAAACGCCTCGTTGATCTCCCACAGCTGCACGTCGGCCACCTGCCAGCCGATGCTGGCCAGCAGCTTGCGCGTGGCGCCCACCGGCGCGGTGGTGAACCAGTTGGGCTCCTGCGCATGGGTGGCGTGGCCGACGATGCGCGCCAGCGGCGTGCAGCCCAGGCGCTGCGCCGTGGAGGCGCGCATCAGCACCAGCGCCGCCGCGCCGTCGTTGATCGACGAGCTGGAGGCCGCAGTGATCGTGCCATCCTTCTTGAAGGCCGGCTTGAGCTGCGGAATCTTGTCGAGCTTGATCTTGCCCGGTCCCTCGTCGTTGGCCACCACGCGCTCGCCACTGCGGTCCTTGACCGTCACCGGCGTGATCTCGGCAGCAAAACTGCCGTCAGCCACCGCCCGCTGCGCACGCTGGACGCTCTCGGTGGCAAAAGCATCTTGCTGCGCGCGCGTGAACTGGTACTTGGCGGCGCAGTCCTCGCCAAACGTGCCCATGCTGCGGCCGGGCTCGTAGGCGTCCTCCAGCCCGTCGAGCATCATGTGGTCGAACACGCGGTCGTGCCCCATGCGGTAGCCGCCACGGCCCTTGAGCAGCAGGTACGGGGCGTTGGTCATGCTCTCCATGCCGCCGGCCACCATGACCTGGGCGCTGCCGGCCAGCAGCATGTCGTGCGCCAGCATCGCGGCCTTCATGCCCGAGCCGCACATCTTGGACAGCGTGACCGCCCCCGCGCTCTTGGGCAGGCCGGCCTTCAGCGCGGCCTGGCGCGCCGGGGCTTGGCCCTGGCCGGCCATCAGGCAGTTGCCCATCAGGACTTCATCGACCTGCTCAGGGGCGATGCCAGCGCGCTCGACGGCGGCGCGGATCGCCGCAGCCCCCAAGTCGTGCGCGGCCAGGGTGGCAAAGTCGCCCTGGAACGACCCCATCGGGGTGCGGGCGGCGCCGACGATGACGATCGGATCGGTGGCAGTGCTCATGCGGTGACTCCTTCAGCTGAGGAAAAGGTGGACGAAGCGGCCACCAGCGCCGCACCGTCCAGGGTGGGGGCGGTGGAGCTGGCCCCACCGCTGGCCGACTCGGCGGTGGGACTCAGCGCCACGGCACGCCGTGTCGAAAACCGCCGCGACGGCTCGTACGGGAAGATGTCGTGCACGTGCCCGGCGCGCAGCCGCTGCTGGTGCGCCTGCCAGAACGCCACGTCCAGCAAATCGGCATGGTGGCGCATGAAGATATCGCGCACCAGCGGGTTGGACAGCAAAAACGGACCGAACGTCTCCGGAAACACGTCGTGCGGGCCCACCGCATACCAGACCTCGCCGCTCATCTCGTCGTCGTCGTCGCGCGGCGGGGGCACACGGCGGAAGTTGCAGTCGGTGATGTACTCGATTTCGTCGTAGTCATAGAACACCACCTTGCCGTGGCGGGTGATGCCAAAGTTCTTCCACAGCATGTCGCCGGGGAAGATGTTGGCCGCCACCAGATCCTTGATCGCGTTGCCGTATTCGATGACGGCGTGCTCCAGCTGCTGGCGCACCCGCGTATCGTCGGGGTTGGCCTTCAACGCATCGAAGCATTCCTGCAGATAAATGTTGAGCGGAATCATGCGCCGCTCGATGTAGACGTGCTTGAGCACGACCTCGGCGTTGCCGTCGCCGTTGCGGTCGCCGATTTCGATCTGGCTGGGCGCCTCGCGCAGAATTTCGTCGATCAGCTCGTCGGTGAAGCGATCGCGCGGAAAGCCGACCTCGGAAAACTCCAGCGTATCGGCCATGCGGCCGGCGCGGTCGTGCTGCTTGACCAGCTGGTACTTGGCGCGCACCTGCTCGGGCGTGATGTCCTTCTGCGGCGGGAAGCGGTCCTTGATGACCTTGAAGACAAACGGAAAGCTCGGCAGGTCAAACACCAGCATCACCATGCCCTTGATGCCCGGCGCGATGCGGAACTTGTCCGTGCTGTGCCGCATGTGGTAGAGAAAATCGCGGTAAAAGAGCGTCTTGCCCTGCTTGGCCAGGCCCAGCGCGTTGTACAGCTCGGCGCGCGGCTTGCGCGGCATCAGGCTGCGCAGGAACTGCACGTAGGCGCTGGGCACCTCCATGTCCACCATGAAGTACGCACGCGCAAACGAAAACAGCATCAGCAGGTCGTCCTCGCCGTGCAGCAGCGCATCGATCACCAGCTGCCCTTGCGGGTTGTGCAGGATCGGCAGCGCAAACGGCACCTCCTGAAAGCCATTGATGAGCTTGCCGACCGCATACGCCCCTTTGTTGCGGTAGAACAGGCTGTCGAGCACCTGAAGCTGAAAATTGGGCCGCAGCCGGCTGTGGTCAAACAGTGGCAGCAGCGCATCGTGCACGTCGCCCACATCGCGCTCCAGGTCCTCAAACGGCACCCGCAGGCCGAAGTCTTCCACCATGCGCCGCAGCGTCGGCTTGAGCTCCTGCAACGTCTGCGGGTAATAGCAGCGGTAGGTCGTGTGCGCCTTGGGGTCTTCCGGCTCGATGTACTCGGTGCTGATGGCCGGCCGCACAAAGATGAAATCGTTCTGGAAGTAGCTGCGGTGCAGGATCTTGGTGGTGACGGAGTTGAAAAAGGTCTCGGCCAACTCGGGCTGGCGGTGATCCACGAGCATGCCGATGTAGAGCAGCTTGGCCTGCTGCCAGACCTCCATCGGCTGCTGCGAAGCCTGAAACTCGCGCTCCAGCCGCGTGACGCACTCCTTGACGCGCAGGTCGTAGAACTCGATACGCTCGCGCTGCGCCCGCTGCTGACCCGCCCAGTCGGCGGTCTCGAAGCGGTGTTTGGCGCGTGCCGATTCGGCGCGAAACAGCCGGTAATGGCGGTTGAAGCCATCGATCATCGCGCGCGCGATGCCGTAGGCCACCGTGGAATCGATGCGTTGCAGCAACATGGAGGGCTCCGAGGTCAGGCGTGCGCGGCGGCCACCGCGGCGCGGCGCGCCACCGCCGCGCAGGCTTGAGCATAAACCGCCTCCACCTCTTGGCCGTGGCCGTCCACCGACACCTGCAAATCGTGCAGCAGGCCATCGTGCAGACCATAAACCCAGCCGTGCACCGCCACCGCCTGTCCCCGCGCCCAGGCGTCCTGCAGCACGGTGGACTGCGCGACGTGGCGCACCTGTTCGATGACATTGAGCTCGCACAGTGCGTCCAGACGCTGCGCCTCGGGCAGCCGCTGCAGCAGATCCCAGTGCCGTTCGGCCACGTCACGCACATGACGCAGCCAGTTGTCCGCCAGCCCGACCCGCTGCTGCAGCAACGCGGCCTGCACGCCGCCGCAGCCGTAGTGGCCCACCACCATCAAGTGCTCGATGCGCAAGACGTCCACCGCATACTGCACCGCCGCCAGGCAGTTCAGGTCGCTGGGCACCACGACGTTGGCCACGTTGCGGTGCACGAACACTTCGCCCGGCTCCAGCCCGGTGATCTGGTTGGCCGGCACGCGGCTGTCAGAACAACCGATCCACATGTAGCGCGGCGACTGCTGGCGCGCCAGCGCGGCAAAAAACCCCGGCCGCTCGGCCTGCATGCGCTCGGCCCAGGCGCGGTTGCGCTGCAGCAGCACGCGCCAGGGCATCAGGCCGTCTCCGCAAACAGCTCGCGCCCGATCAGCATGCGCCGGATCTCGCTGGTGCCCGCGCCGATCTCGTACAGCTTGGCGTCGCGCCACAGGCGGCCGAGCGGGTAGTCGTTGATGTAGCCGTTGCCACCAAAGATCTGGATACCGTCGCCGGCCATCTTGGTGGCCTGCTCCGCGCACCACAGGATGACGCTGGCGCAGTCCTTGCGCACCTGGCGCACGTGCGCCGCACCCAGCCGGTCCAGGTTTTTGCCCACCGTGTACAGGAACGAGCGCGCCGCCTGCAGCGTCGTGTACATGTCGGCCACCTTGGCC
>JANWZF010000119.1 GCA_025054905.1 Tepidimonas sp. | reverse complement strand
GCGGCGGTGCAGCCCCAAAGCGCCGAGGGCATCGCCGCGCACCTGCTGCGCCGCTACCGTGGGCAGACGGTGGCGCTGCTGGCACCGCTGGTGGTGGCGCGCAAGGGCCTGTACACCGAGTGGGCGCAGTGGGCGGCGCAGCGCGGCTACACCCATCTGCGGGTGGACGGCGCGCTGGTGCCGGTGCAGCCGTTCGTGCGGCTGGACCGCTACAAGGAACACACGGTGGAGCTGCCGGTGGCGGTGCTCACGCCCGATCCTGCGCAGGAGGCGGCGCTGCGTCAGGCCTTGCGGCTGGCGTTGCAGCACGGCCGCGGGGTGGTGCACGTGCTGGCCGGCGTGCCTGGGCTGCAGGCCTTGTCCCCCGGCGTGGCGGGGCCGGCCGGCGGTCAGATCGAAGTGCTCTCGACGCACCGCGCCTGCCCGGTGTGCGGCACCAGCTACCCCGAGCTGGACCCGCGCATGTTCTCGTACAACAGCCCGCACGGATGGTGCCCCGACTGCGTCGGCACCGGCCTGAAACTGACCCGCGCCCAGCGCGCGTTGCTGGACGAGCGCGTGCACGACGAGACGCGGGGGCGCACGCGCACGCTAGCCGAACCCGAGCTGGAGGATCTGTCCGAGGAGCCGTGCCCGAGCTGCGCCGGCACGCGCCTGCATCCAGCTGCGCGCGCGGTGCGGCTGCGCGGGCAGGCCATCACCGACGTGGCGCGGCTGACCGTGGACGCCCTGGCCGACTGGGTGCAGGCGCTGCGCCGTCCGCAGGCGCTCAGCGAGCGCGAGGCCGGCATCGCGCGTGACGTGCTGGCCGAGATCGAGGCACGCGTGCGCTTTTTGCGCCGGGTCGGGCTCGGCTATCTGACGCTGGATCGCGGTGCCCCGACGCTGTCGGGCGGGGAGGCGCAACGCATCCGCCTGGCAGCCCAACTGGGCAGCAACCTGCAGGGCGTGTGTTACGTGCTGGATGAGCCCACCATCGGTCTGCATCCGCGCGACAACGGCATCCTGCTGCAGGCGCTGCACGAGCTGCGCGCGCACGGCAACACGCTGGTGGTCGTCGAGCACGACGAAGACACCATTCGTCGCGCCGACCACCTCATCGACATCGGCCCGGGCGCTGGGCGGCAAGGTGGGCGCGTGGTGGTCAGCGGGACGCTGGCCGACGTGCTGGCCCATCCAGCCTCGGTGACCGGCCGCTGCCTGGCGCAGCCGATGCGCCATCCGCTGCAGCCGCGTCGCCCGGTGACCGAGGCGACCCCAGCGTTGTGGGTACGGGGCGCGAACCGGCACAACCTGCAAAACATCGATGTGCGCGTGCCGCTGGGGCGGCTGGTGGCCATCACCGGCGTGTCCGGCTCGGGCAAATCCACGCTGGCACGCGAGGTCCTGCTGCCCAACCTGCAGCGCGCGCTGACGACCCCGGCGGCATCGGCGACAGCGGCCAAGGGCGGCCCACGCCGTGCCACGCGCGCCGCCCCCGCCTGGACCGGCTGCGCCGCGCTGGAGGGCTGGGCGCAGGTGCAGCGCGTGCTGGAGGTCGATCAGACCCCGATCGGCAAGACGTCGCGCTCGTGCCCGGCGACCTACGTCGGTTTTTGGGATGCGATCCGCCGGCTGTACGCCGAGACGTTGGAGGCGCGCGCGCGCGGCTGGGGCCCGGCGCGCTTCAGCTTCAACAGCGGCGAGGGCCGCTGCCCCGTGTGCGAAGGTCAGGGCGTGCGCACCATCGAGATGGCGTTTTTGCCTGACGTCAAGGTGCCGTGCGAGGCTTGCGACGGCGCACGTTTCAATCCCGACACCCTCAGCGTCACCTGGCGCGGCAAGAGCATCGGCGACGTGCTGGCCATGCCGGTGGACGAAGCGCTGGAGTTTTTTGCCTCGCTGCCGTCGATTGCGCATCCGCTGCGGCTGCTGCACGACGTTGGCCTGGGCTATCTGACGCTCGGTCAGCCCAGCCCCACCCTGTCCGGCGGCGAGGCCCAGCGCATCAAGCTGGTCACCGAGCTGACCAAGGTGCGCGACGACGTCGGGCGCCGTGGTGCGCAAGCCCCCCACACGCTGTACGTGCTCGATGAGCCGACCGTGGGCCTGCACCTGGCCGACGTCGAGCGCTTGATCCGGGTGCTGCACCGGCTGGTCGATGCCGGCCACAGCGTGGTGGTCATCGAGCACGACCTGGATCTGATCGCCGAGGCCGACTGGGTGATCGATCTGGGGCCGGAGGGCGGGACGGGCGGCGGTCAGCTGGTCGGCGCCGGTCCTCCAGAGGTACTGGTGGAGCAGGGCAGCCACACCGGCGTGGCGCTGGCGCCGGTGCTGGCACGCGGCAGGGCTTGAACGGGCTGGGCCTCAGCACCGGGAACCCTGGCGGCCGTTTCGGGCTCTGCCTGCCCAAGATTTGAAATGCTGCAAGCCATCGCTGCCATGCATCCGTCCGTGTCACGCCTCTTGCCCGCTCATCCCCGCCGCCGTCTGCTGCTCAGTCTGGGGCTGGCGGCGGCGCTGCCTCGGTGGGGCCGGGCCGCACCCCCGGTCACGGTGGCGGCGGCAGCCGATCTCAAATTCGCGCTGGAGGAGCTGGCCCGACTGTTCGAGCAGCACACCGGGCAGGCGGTGCGGCTGGTGTTTGGCTCTTCGGGCCAGTTCTACGCGCAGATCCTGCAGGGCGCACCGTTTCACCTGTTTCTGTCGGCCGACGAGGCCTTCGTCCTGCAGCTGGCCGAAGCGGGCAAGACGCAGGATCGCGGTCGCCTGTACGCCTACGGGCGCATCGGCCTTTTCGTGCCCAAGGGCTCGCCGCTGAAGGCCGACAGCGAGTTGAAGGAT
>JANWZF010000045.1 GCA_025054905.1 Tepidimonas sp. | reverse complement strand
GGCAGCAGCGGGCTGGCATGCGCCGACACCCGCACCGTGCCATCGCTGCCGGCCACCGGTGGCGTCAGCACGAACCACTTGGCCAGCGGTGGCTGCCCAGGCGCGGGGGCATGGGCCAGCCAGCG
The DNA here is from genome assembly GCA_025054905.1 of Tepidimonas sp. Classification (GTDB taxonomy): domain Bacteria; phylum Pseudomonadota; class Gammaproteobacteria; order Burkholderiales; family Burkholderiaceae_C; genus Tepidimonas. The sequence goes on along the minus strand of JANWZF010000045.1, from coordinate 7,475 downwards.
CACCGTGTCGCTGACGGCTTCCAGGCGCGGGGCCAGCGCGCCCAGCTGGGCGTACCACTCGGACAGACGCCACGAATCGTCGGACGACTCGCGCAGCGCCATGCGCACGGCCAAACCCAGCGTGCGCAACGCCTCCAACAGGGTCTCGGCAGCGTCACTGGCCTGCTGCAGCGCCCCATCCCATCCTTCAGGAAGCTGCCCCAGTGGAAGGCGCACCCGCAGCGGCTCGCTGCGCTGCGCCACCCCTTGTCCCCAGGCCTGCACTGCCAGCCGTGCCAATTCCTGCAGCGCCGCGCGCAGCTGCGCGGCCGCCTGGGGCACCTCGGCGGCGGCGTTGCTGTCCAGCTCGCGCTGCACCCGCAGCATGCGACTGGCGAGCTGATCGATCCAGTCCAGCCACGTCAGGCTGGTGCGCCGCGCCCACTGCTGCAGCGCGGTGGCCGGCAGGTGGTGCGCCTCATCCAGCACCAACAGGCATTGGTCCAGCTCAGGCAGCTGGCGCTTGCCCAGCGTGGCCAGCAGCAGATCGTGGTTGACCACGATGACCTGCGCACCCACCAGCTCCTTGCGGCGTTCGAACACGACACAGCCACTGTAAAGCGGACAGTGGCGGCCGGCGCAGCTGGCCCCATCGGCCGCCACCGCAGCCCACCAGCCGGCCTGAGGAGGTTGCACCAGGCTGTCCAGCTCGCCGTCCCAGCGGCCGTGCGCCAGATCGACCGCGCGGGCCTGCCACCACGCCAGGCGCTCAGCGTGGCCACCGGTGCCGGACCACAGAACCTCCCCCTCGTCGTCGGGCGGCAGCGCCTCGGCCTGGGCCGGATCGCTCAGGCAGCGCTCCAGCTTGAGCCGGCAGACGTAGCGCCCCCGCCCCTTGGCCAGGGCAAAACGAAACGTCATCGGCAGACGCGCCTGCAGGGCGGGCAGATCCTGTCGTACCAGCTGCTCCTGCAGGGCCACCGTGGCGGTGGACACCACCACGCGCGTGCCACGCTGCAGCGCCAGCGCGATGGCGGGCACCAGGTACGCCAGCGATTTGCCCACGCCGGTGCCGGCTTGCACCACCGCCAAGCGCCGCTGCGGCGGGTCTGGGTCGTCCGACTCACCCCGCAGCCCGGCGCTGGCCAGCGTCTGCGCGACGAGCTCGGCCATCGCGCGCTGGCCAGCCCGTGGCCGCAGCCCCTGCCCCTGGCCGATCAGCGCATCAAAGATTTCCAGCGCGTGCGCCGCCAGCCCCTGCGTGTTGCTCATGGGGTGCAAGTGTGGCACACGAGAATCGATTCGGCCGCATAATCACCCCACGGTATGCCATCGAACGCCATCATGACCAGGGAGTCCTTCTCGCCGCTTTTCGCCAGTCCGCCATGACCTCTGCTTCCTCGACGGTCCCCGTGGCGTCGTCCTCCCTGACGGCGCGGATCGAGCGTGGGCTGCAGACGCTGACGGCGTACGCCGTGCCGGTGTTGATCGGGCTGATGACGCTGCTGGCCCTGTGGCGATGGCAGGATGAGTTTGCCGCCGCGGACGAATTCGCCCCTCGCCTGCCGTTGCGGGCCCTGTTTGCCGAGCCAGACCGTGATGCCGCCAGCGTGTTGCCCAGTCTGCGCCTGCAACCGCCGGTTTCCAGCTGGGACACCAAGCTGTCCGAACAGCCCGTATGGGTGCTGATCGAAGTTCCCGAGGACGTCCGCCAGCCAGGTGGGCTGCTGGACTTTCCGTCACGACACGCCACCACCCTGCAGTGCTGGGACGCTGCCACGCTGCAGCCGCTGGGGGCCGTGGACCGGTCACGCAGCGCCACCGCGGGCTCGGGTGGGCTGCGACCCTCACGTGCCGGTTTCGTCCTCAGCGCCGACCCCTGGCCCAGTCACGTGCTGTGTCAGGCCCGCTTCACGGGGCCGGCCCGGTTGACGGTGCATGCTACGTCGGCATTGACCGTCCAGGATCAGGAGCGGCGCTTTCACCGCAACGCGGGGTGGCTGGACGGCGGCCTGTTGCTGCTGGCGCTGTTCACGCTGGTGGCTGGCGTCATCAACCGCGAACGCAACTATCTGATTTTCGCCGCTTGGCTGATCATCAACCAGCGCATGGCCGCCCTGTCGGCCGGTTGGGATTATCAATGGCTCGGCTACATCGTGCCGGACACTTGGCTGACACCGCTGCGCAAGCTGACGTTGGCGCTGTATTCCACCGCCACGGTGGTGCTGTTTCGCTATCTGTTCGAAGCCGACCTGATGCGCACGGGCACGTTGCGGGCGGTGCGATGGGTGGTGCTGGCGTGCCTGCCGGTGCTGGTGGCGGCCATCGTCCTGCCGTACCGCCAGTTCTTGCCGGTGATCTGGACGGCCACCGGTGTTGGAGCGCTGATCCTGGGCTATGCGCTGATCACGATCCTCGTGCGCACGCGCTCGCGCGTCGCGCTCTGGTACGCGGCAGCCATGGGCACGGCCCTGCTGGCCAGTGTGTACGAGGTGATCGCCGCGGCACTCGGTCTCAAAGGGCTGCTGTCCGCTGTCAACAGCGTGACGGCGGCCTTGGCCTCCAGCCTGCTGGCCTCGCTGGCCATTGCGGAGCAGTTTCGCCAGGAACACGAACAGCGGCTGGCCTTACAGGCCGAACTGCAACACACGTTTGACTTCATTCCGATCGGGCTGTTCACGCTCGACACCCAAGGCCGGCTGCTGAGCGCCAACCCCGCCATGCAGTCCTTGCTGCAGCGTCCGCTGGAGCCGCTGTTGCACAGCTGGGGGGATCTGTTCCCCTCGGTCGACTGGCATCAACTGGCGTCCGAGGAGCCGGGCCGCACGATCGAATTCGAGACGCGCATGACCACTGCCGACGGCGCGGTGCGTCGCTATCTGGTTCGCGCCGCGCGCGCCGGCGACAAGATCGAAGGAACGCTGCAGGACATCACCGACAAGGTGCTGGCGCACGAACACCTGCAGTTTTTGGCCGACCACGATCCGCTGACCCGCGTGCTCAACCGGCGCGGCATCGAGGCGTGCCTCGGACGAGGTCTGCAGCGCCTGCGCCGTGGTAAGCCCCTGGCGGTGGCCTACCTGGACCTCGATCGTTTCAAGCTGATCAACGATCTCTACGGCCACCCCGCGGGCGATGCGGTGTTGCAGCAGGTGTGCGAGCGGGCGCAGGCGCCGCTGGCCCCACACATGTATCTGGGCCGGATCGGGGGCGATGAATTTTTGCTGGTGATGCTGGACACCCCGCTGCACCGGGCCGAGACGATCTGCCGTGACATCCTGGTGCGGCTGGCCAGCGAGCCCTATGCGGTCGGCGACCGCGCTTTCCAGGTGCGCGGCTCGATCGGTCTGATCGAGGTGGCACCCGGGGCCACCGCCAAGGACGTGGTGGCCACCGCCGACCGCGCCTGTCGGCAAGCCAAGCGCACGCCCACCACCGGCCTGGTCGTTTACGAGCACGGAGCGCGCGCCTTCCAGGAACACGAAGCCGAAATGCAGCTGGTCGAGCGACTGGCCGCCGGACACGACATCGAAGGCCTGTTTCTGGAAATGCAGCCGATCGTGTCGCTGCGCCATCCACGCCAGTCGCTCAATTTCGAAGTCCTGCTGCGCATGCGCGACGAACATGGCAGCCGTGTGCCCACCGAACGCGTGCTGCGCGCCGCCGAGCATGCAGGCTGCATGAGTACGATCGACCGCTGGGTGATGCGCAGCACCTTGCAGTGGTTGAGCAGCCACCTCGAACAGCTGCCGGCCAACCAGTTTGTCTGTTTGAACCTCAGCGGTGCCTCGCTCAACGACGAACGCTTCATACACGACGCTTACGAGATGCTGGAGGCCCACCGCGCCGTGGCCCCCCGGCTGTGCCTGGAGATCACCGAAAGCGTGGCGTTGCACGACATCGGCAACACCCGGCGCTTCATCGACCGCGTGCGCGGCTACGGTGCGCGCGTGGCGCTGGATGATTTCGGGGCGGGCTACACGTCCTTCTCATACCTGAAGGATCTGCCGGCCGACATCCTCAAGATCGACGGCAGCTTTATCGTCAACATGAATCGCCACCCGGCCAACGTGGCCATCGTCGAAGCCATCGTCAGCCTTGCGCAGAATCTCGGCATGAAGACGATCGCGGAATGGGCCGAAGACTTTGAAACGGTGGAAACGCTGGCCGAAATCGGGGTCGACTACGTGCAGGGCTGGGCGCTGTCGCGTCCAGTGGCCCCCGATCGGCTGCTGCAGGCCCGCAGCGGCGCGGACTTCATCGCCGACGAACGGCTGAGCCACTACCTGGACAGCGAGCTGCCCGACGACGAACTGTCCCAGGTCGATCTCGTCCTGGGGGCCGATCAGCCCAGCGCGCCGCGGGAGGTCAGGTCGATGTCGGGATGATCGGTGTTGAACCAAAAGTCATACAGGGGGTGACCCGCTCCATCCATGCGCGCGCGCGCGATGTCGCACACCATGACCCGGTGGGGTAGGCTAAAGACGTGGGCCAACGGCACGAAACCCTTTTCGGGATCGACGTCACGAAACATCAGTCGGGCATACTGACGATCCAGTGGCGCGCGGGCGGTGACCAGCACGTAGCGGACGCCCTGTGCCTCGCACCAGTAGAAGGCCGCCTTTAGCAACACCGTCTTGACCAGGCGGCTTTCGGCGTGCTGGGCCACGGCCAGCCGCGTCACCTCGGCACAGCGGGCTTGGGCCATCTCCGGCGGCAGCTCGTAGGACTGCTGCAGCAACAGCGGCCGATCGCGGTTCGTCTGGATGCGCAGCGTGCCGAGCAACTCACCGTCCACCTTCGACTCGGCCATCAACACCGCCACCCCCGGCTCGCGATCCAGCGGATCGACCTGCAGCAGGCCGTGCATCAGCGCCGGGGGCAAATGACGGGCATAGGCATCGTAGCGCAGGTGCGCGACCCGGCGCAGATCCTCCTCGCCCGAGGCCACCCGCACGCGAAACGGCAAAAGCTCGCGGCGGTCGTAACGGTCGGGTTGCTGCAACAGGGCCGGTGCGGGTATCGCGTACCACCCCCCGGCCGCCGGCCGCGAGGCCCCGACCGTCGACATCGTGGGCTGCTCTAGCATGGGACCATCCTCCAGTTCAAGCGCGACGCTTTCACTGTAGGCGGCCCGTCGGAGCGCAGGAGTCCGCAGAGCGCCGTTTTTGCTGTCAGACGTTTTCTGACACGGCCGTCATCCACTGGCGCACCAGCGGTGCGCCGCGCACCCCGCCCTGTCCCCTACAATCCAGCGGCAGCAGCGGAAGTGTGGCCGAGTGGTTGAAGGCACCGGTCTTGAAAACCGGCAACCCGCAAGGGTTCGGGGGTTCGAATCCCTCCACTTCCGCCAGATAAGGGCATCGTTCACCCGCTTTTATCGCTCTTTCGATCGGAAGCGCTGGGTTATTCTGCCGCCAATCGTCCCATCCAGGAGGTTTTTGTGAAGCGTCGTGAGCACCTGAAGTGGGTCGGGGCAACCTTGGGAAGCCCGGCTTTGTCCTTACTGACTGGATGTGGGGGTGGCGGTGATGACGTGGCGCCGACCACACCGGCAGCGCCCACCCTGCTTCAGATCAGCGTCACTCCTGCCCAAGCCACCGTGGCGGTGGGCACCACCCAGACTTTCACTGCGACGGGCCGCTACTCGGATGGCACTTCGGTTGCGCTCGACAAGGGCGTGACGTGGTCAAGTGGTTCAACCTCGATTGCGACAGTGGTCAGTAATACCGGAGTGGCCACAGGCCAAAGTGTCGGGGAAACCGACGTCATCGCCACGGTCGGTTCGGTATCGGGAAAAGCCCGCCTAACCGTTATGGCTCCCTATCGACAGGTTGCAGCTGGAACTGGGCACAACGTGGCCATCAAGGCCGACGGCACGTTGTGGGCCTGGGGTGATAATTTGTTCGGGCAGTTGGGAGACGGCTCGCTGATACGACGGCTCAGCCCTGTGATGGTGGGAACATCCAAAGATTGGATTGCCGTAGCGGCCGGCGAGGGGCACACCCTCGCGCTGCGCAAGGATGGGACGCTTTGGGCCTGGGGTCTCAACACCAATGGCCAATTGGGGGACGGAACCCAAACCAACCGAACTACGCCGGTCAAGATCGGCACCAGTACCAACTGGGTTATGGTCGCTGCTGGTGGCCGTCACTCACTTGGACTGCAAAAAGACGGAACTCTTTGGGCTTGGGGTCGAAATTTTGAAGGTCAACTGGGCGATGGGAAAGAGGCCGATTTGTTCAAACCAACCCAGATCGGCACCGACAAAGATTGGACCTTCATAGCAGCAGGAGCCTTGCATTCGCTGGCCCGCAAGGCCAATGGAAGGCTATATGTCTGGGGATCCAACGAATTTGGTCAACTGGGTATTGATACACCTCAATCCAATTCGGCTGGTCGTCCCGTGATGCGCACGCCCACAGCCTTGGAACCTTCCACATCGACGAGCTGGCTCACAGTGGCCGCCGGCGAGCGACACACACTGGCTATTCGTAGCGATGGAACCTTGTTCTCCTGGGGGGACAACCTTTTCGGCCAATTAGGCACGGAGGGAGGACTACGGCAATTTCCGGCTGCTGTGGGTGTCGGTACCGATTGGATTGCAGTCAGCGCGGGAAGCCGTCACTCTCTGGCCTTGAAAAAAGACGGTTCTCTCTGGGCCTGGGGAGACAATAGCCAGGGGCAGCTGGGCCACGGAAGCGCTGTGGCGTCACGCACCGAGCCTCAGCAGGTGGGACAACAGCGCAACTGGACACTGGTTCGGGGGGGCGCCTACACCAGCCTGGCCATTCAGGCCGACGGCAGCCTGTGGGCATGGGGACGCAACGACGAAGGGCAGCTTGGCTTAGGCGATGTTCAAGCAAGGTATCAACCCGCTCAGCTCACTCCATAGTGGCAACAACCCAACCCGTTGCTGATCGTGGGCGCTGCCCCGCGAGACTGCCCTTGGGAGAAATTGAGAGCGCGTGACGGTCACTGCGGCGACAGCCCGCGGTACCATGCCGCGACCTGGCCACGCTCTTCGTCGGTCATGCCGGTGGCGTTGTGCAGCGGCATCTGGCGCGTGACCACCACCTGTTGGTGGATGGCCGCCGCGTGGCGCAGCAGGGCCTCAGGCTCATCCAGCCGCACCCCTTTCATCGCCCCAGGGCCGGCGTGGCAGGCCAGGCAATGGCGCTGCACCAAGGCGCCGATGGCGGCCACGGCATCACGGTCGGCAGCATCCACCGCAGCCGCACCGGGGCTTTCGCCCCCACCGCCGCGTGGCGCCAGCGCTACCATCACCACCACGATCAAGGCACTGCCCGCCAGCGCCCACGGCAGCGGGTTGGGCGCGCGCCCGAGCCGGTAGGCGTGGCGCTGCACGAAATACTGACGGATCAAGGCTCCGCTGAGCATCAGCGTGAACAGCACAAACGCGTTGTGCTCGGCGACGGTCAGCAGCGGCCAGTGGTTGCTCAGCATGGCGAACAGCACCGGCAGCGTGAAGTAGG
>JANWZF010000044.1 GCA_025054905.1 Tepidimonas sp. | reverse complement strand
GCCGTGGGGCTCTGGGGAATGCACCAGGCCAAACAAAGCCTGGCCGAAATTCACGCCGAACGCATGCCCGTCAACGAAGCCTTGGCCACGCTGCTGCGCAACTACTTCGACAATCGGCTGCACGTGTTGCTGGCCTTTCAGCACGCGCCGGACAGCCCGACGCGGCACTTGCACGACCACCCGACCTCGATGCACCTGGACATCATCGCGCAGCAGCGGGAGTCGAACAATCAGGCTCTGAAACAGATCGAGGCCATGTCGTCTCTGATGGACGATGAAGAACGTCGCCTCTACCAGGCGGTGCTCGATGCCCGCAAAGGCTGGCAAGTCAAGCGTGATCAGGCGCTGGACGCCCTGAAGCAAGAAAACTTCGGCGCCGACGTGATGCAGGCGTTCCTGGTGGCTGGGCGCACCGAGGGCGCCGCGTTCGAAAAGGCGCTGCAGGATCTGCGGCTGGCCCAGATCAAGCGCGCCGAGGCCGCCGCCCAGCAGGCCGAGCGCCGTTATCAGCTGGCGCTAGGGATCGTGGCGGCGGCCCTGCTGCTGGGCGCGCTGCCGCTGACGGCGTTGATGGTGCTGACCCTGCGGCGGCTGTCCGTGGGGTTTGCCCGTGCCGACGCCACCGCCAGCGCCATCGCGGGTGGGGACCTGTCCACGCCGGTGCGCGCCGATGGCAGCGACGAAATTGCCGACCTGCTGCACCAGATGGAGCGCATGCGGCAGGGCTTGCGCGAGCTGATCGGCGGCGTCGTACAAGCCTCCAACACCATCGCCAGCGCTGCCAGCCAGGTCGCCAGCGGGGTGCTGGACCTGTCGCAGCGCACCGAGCAGCAGGCCAGCTCGCTGCAGCAGACCGCCTCGGCCACCGAAGAGCTCAACAGCACCGTGCGCATGAACGCTGACAACGCGCGCGCGGCCGACGACATGGCCGAAAAAGCCTCGGCGGTGGCCGAGCGCGGCGGCGGCGTCGTCGCGCAGGTGGTGCAGACGATGAACGACATCAACGCGTCGTCGCAGCGCATCGCCAACATCATCAGCGTGATCGACGGCATCGCGTTCCAGACCAACATTCTGGCCCTCAACGCCGCGGTGGAGGCGGCCCGTGCGGGCGAGGCTGGCCGCGGCTTTGCCGTGGTGGCTGGCGAAGTCCGCCAGCTGGCCCAACGCAGCGCCGAGGCCGCGCGCGAGATCAAGGTGCTCATCGAGGAATCGGTGTCCAAGGTCGGCAGCGGCAAGGACCAGGTCGATGCCGCCGGGGCCACGATGAGCGAAATCGTGCAGAGCATCGAGCGCGTCACCGAGCTGATGCGCCAGATCGCCACTTCCAGCTCCGAGCAGGCCGAGGGGCTGAGCCAGATCAACCAGGCCGTGGCGCTGATGGACAGCGTCACGCAGCAGAATGCGGCGCTGGTGGAAGAAGCTTCGGCGGCCGCGGCGTCGCTGCGCGAGCAGGCCCAGCAGCTGGCCGAGCGCGTGGCGCGCTTCCGGCTCTGAGGTGCGATCCGGATCGGACCCTGGCGCGCCAGCGGGCGGTTTTAGTGCGCCTCCTCCCAGTTGGCGCCTACGCCGACGTCGGCCACCAGCGGCACGCGCAGCGTGGCCACGCCGGCCATCAGGCGCGGCACCTCGGTGCGCACCCAGGGCAGCTCATCGTCGGGCACCTCAAACACCAGCTCGTCGTGCACCTGCAGGATCATGCGCGTGCGCAACCCGGCCTGATCCAGCGCCCGCTGCACCGCCACCATGCTCATCTTGATGAGATCGGCGGCCGTGCCCTGCATCGGGGCGTTGATGGCGGCACGCTCGGCCGCGCTGCGCCGCGGCCCGTTGGGTGAGCGGATCTCCGGCAGCATCAGGCGGCGGCCAAACACCGTTTCCACGTAGCCGCGGGCGCGGGCCTGCGCGCGCGTGCGCTCCATGTAGGCGCGCACCCCGGCCAATCGCTCGAAGTAGCGATCGATATAGTTTTTGGCGGCTGTCGCGTCGATCCCCAATGCCTTGGCCAGGCCGTAAGGGCTCATGCCGTAGATGAGGCCAAAGTTGATCGTCTTGGCGTAGCGGCGCTGCTCGGGGCTAACCTGCTGCGGCGCCACGCCGAACACTTCGGCCGCCGTGGCGCGGTGCACGTCCTGTCCTTCGGCAAAGGCACGCAGCAGCGCCGGATCCTCGCTCAGATGCGCCATGATGCGCAGCTCGATTTGCGAGTAATCGGCACTGGCGATCCACCACCCGCGCGGGGCGATGAAAGCGCGGCGGATGCGTCGCCCCTCCGGCGTGCGGATCGGGATGTTCTGCAGGTTGGGCTCGTTGCTGGCCAGCCGACCGGTCACCGCCACCGCTTGCGCAAAGTGCGTGTGCACGCGACCGGTGGCAGGGTTGACCATCTCGGGCAGCTTGTCGGTGTAGGTGCCCTTCAGTTTGGACAGGCTGCGGTGCTGCAGCACCTTGGCCGGCAGCGGATAGTCCTCGGCCAGCTTTTCCAGCACTTCTTCGTCGGTGCTGGGGGCGCCGGTGGCGGTTTTTTTCAGCACCGGCAGGCCCAGTCGGCCATAGAAGACTTCGGCGATCTGTTTGGGCGAACTCAGGTTGAAGGTCTGGCCGGCCAGCGCGTGCGCCTCGGCCTCCAGCTGGGCGATGCGCTGGCCCAGATCGGCGCTTTGGCGACGCAGTTCCTCGGCATCGATCAGCACGCCGTGGCGCTCCATGCGCAGCAGCACGTGCGTGACCTCCAGCTCCAGCGCGTAGATGCGCTGCAGCGCGGCGTCGGCTTGCAGGCGCGGCCACAGCACACCGTGCACGGCCAGGCACATGTCCGCGTCTTCGCAGGCGTAGCGGGCGGCACGCGGCAGCGCTACCTGCGCAAACGGGATCTGCTGCGCCCCCTTGCCGCAGATGTCCTCGTAGGTCAGGCCGCGGCGCCCAAGGTGGCGCTCGGCCAGGCTGTCGAGGTTGTGCGGCTGATGCGCCTCCAGCACATAACTCTGCAACATGGTGTCGTGCTGGTAGCCGCGCACCGTGATGCCGTGGTTGGCCAGCACGTGCAGGTCGTACTTGATGTGCTGGCCGCACTTGGGCGCAGCAGCATCCTCCAGCCACGGACGCAGGCGCTGCAGCACCTCGTTTAGCGGCAGCTGCGCCGGCGCTGGCTGCCCTTCGTGGGCCAGCGGGATGTAGGCAGCCTGCCCGGGCTGCACCGCCAGCGACAGGCCCACCAGGCGCGCCTGCATTGCGTCCAGCGAGGTGGTTTCAGCATCCAGCGCCACCAAAGGGGCTGTGCGCACCCGTTGCAGCCACTGCTCCAGCGTCGCCCAGTCCTGCACCACGGTGCAGCTCAACTCGGCATGGGTCGCAGCCTGCCCGGGCTGCTCGCCCTGCGGCCCTGGGGCGGGCACGGGCGCTGCGGCCTGCAGGGCGCGCGCCAGCGATCGAAATCCGTAGCGCTCGTAAAAAGCACGCAGCCCGTCCAGGTCCAGCGGGCGGCGGCGCAGCGCCTCCAGCGCTGGCAAGCCTGGCACATGGGG
>JANWZF010000035.1 GCA_025054905.1 Tepidimonas sp. | reverse complement strand
GAAGCTGTTGGTGTGCAGGCTCTGCGTGCCACCAAATACCGCGGCCATCGCTTCGATCGTCGTGCGCACGATGTTGTTGTAGGGGTCCTGCTCGGTCAGCGACCAGCCGCTGGTCTGGCAGTGTGTGCGCAGCATCAGGCTCTTGGGTTTTCGGGCTCCAAAACCCTTCATGATGCGGCACCACAGCAATCGGGCGGCGCGCATCTTGGCGATCTCCAGGTAGAAGTTCATCCCGATCGCCCAGAAAAAGCTCAACCGCCCGGCAAACTCGTCCACGTCCAGCCCCTTGGCCAGCGCGGTCTTGACGTACTCCTTGCCATCGGCCAGCGTGAAGGCCAGCTCCAGCGCCTGGTTGGCGCCGGCCTCCTGCATGTGGTAGCCCGAAATGGAAATCGAGTTGAACTTCGGCATGTGCCGCGCCGTGTACTCGATGATGTCGCCGATGATGCGCATCGACGGCTCGGGCGGGTAGATGTAGGTGTTGCGGACCATGAACTCCTTCAAGATGTCGTTCTGAATGGTCCCGGAAAGCTGATCCTGCCGCACCCCCTGCTCCTCGGCGGCAACGATGTAGCCCGCCAGCACCGGCAGCACCGCGCCGTTCATCGTCATCGACACGCTGACCTTGTCCAGCGGGATGCCCTCGAACAGGATTTTCATGTCCTCCACGCTGTCGATGGCCACGCCGGCCTTGCCAACGTCGCCCACCACGCGTGGGTTGTCGCTGTCGTAGCCGCGGTGCGTGGCCAGGTCGAACGCCACGCTGACCCCTTGGGCACCGGCCGCCAGGGCCTTGCGGTAGAAGGCATTGGACTCCTCAGCGGTGGAAAAACCCGCGTACTGCCGGATGGTCCACGGCTTGACCGTGTACATCGTGGCCTGCGGCCCCCGGATGAACGGCTCGAAGCCGGGCAACGTGTCGGTGTAGGGCAGGTCGCGGATGTCGGCGGCCGTGTACAGCGGCTTGACCGTGATGCCCTCAGGGGTCACCCAGTTCAGGCTGTCCAATGGCGCACCGCGCAGCGATTGGCGCGCCGCCTCCTCCCACTCGGCAAGTGTCGCGGGACGAAAAGCATCGTGTTGGGCGCTCATGGCAGTCTTGGGTGGGAATGGACGATGTGAGCATCGGCGCCGTCGGCGCAATCGATCGACGGGCTGTCGACCACGTGCGCCGAGGCGATGGGTTCGGCGTGTGAGTATAGCGCATTCATAATTATGGATGCAGAATGCTGCGGCACCCTGTATCATCCCGCGCCATGACCGCCACACCCTTGCTGTCCCGAGCCTTGTACGAAGAGGTGGCCGACTGGCTGCGCCAGCGTATCTTCAATCGCGAGCTGCCGCCCGGCACCTGGATCGATGAAATGAAGATTGCCGCCGAGCTGGGGATCAGCCGCACGCCGCTGCGCGAAGCGATCAAGGTGCTGGCAGCCGAAGGACTGGTGACCATGAAGGTGCGCCGCGGGGCCTACGTCACCGAGGTCTCGCAGCAGGATCTGCGCGAGGTCTATGAGCTGCTCGCGCTGCTGGAGGCCGATGCGGCCGAGGCAGCCTGCTGGCGCGCCAGCGACGACGACCTGGCCGAGCTGGAACGCATGCACGCGCAGCTGGAAGCGGCGGCCGATCCGCAGCAAGGTTCACGCGAGCGCTTCTTCGAGCTCAACGAGGCGTTTCACCTGCGCATTCTGGACCTGGGCCACAACCGCTGGCGCAAGCAGCTGGTGCTCGATCTGCGCAAGGTCATGAAGCTGCACCGTCACGCGTCGCTGGCCAAGCAGGGGCGCATCGCCGAGTCGCTGGCCGAGCACCGCGCCATCGTGGAGGCGTTGCGGGCACGCGACCCCAAGGCGGCTGCCGAAGCCGTGCGGCGCCATTTCGCCCAGGGGCTGCAAGCGGCGGTATGACCGATGAGGCCGGCGGCGCAGCGCCGCGGCCCGGCGGCCCTACTCCACCGCCACGCAGGCGCGGCCCAGCAGAGCGGCTCGGGCGCGGCGGGCCACCTCCCGCGGCGGCAGGGCCTTGAGCCGATGGTCGCTCCAAATTTGGCGCCAGCGGCGTGCGCCGGGTTGACCATGACGCAGCCCCAGCATGTGGCGCGCAATCGCGTACCAGCCTCCCGGCAACGCCGGGCCGACCCGTTCCATGTACTCGACCATGCGCGC
>JANWZF010000016.1 GCA_025054905.1 Tepidimonas sp. | reverse complement strand
TGGCCTTCCTTGCCGCAGGTACCCACGCCGGCATCGAGCTGCAGGTCGTTGCCGATCATGCGCACGCGTTTGAGCGCATCCGGGCCGTTGCCAATCAACGTGGCGCCTTTGACCGGATAGGCCAGCCGGCCGTTTTCGATCCACCAGGCGCTGCTGGCCGAAAAGACGAACTTGCCGCTGGTGATGTCAACCTGGCCGCCGCCAAAATGCGTGGCGTACAGGCCGCGGCGCACGCTGGCGATGATCTCTTGCGGATCGTGGGATCCGGCCAGCATGTAGGTGTTGGTCATGCGCGGCATCGGCAGGTGGGCGTAACTCTCGCGGCGGCCGTTGCCGGTGGGGTTCATGCCCATCAGGCGCGCGTTGAGCCGATCCTGCATATAGCCGCGCAGGATGCCATCCTCGATCAGCACGTTGCACTGGGTCGGCTGGCCCTCGTCGTCGATGTTGAGCGAGCCGCGCCGTCCCTGCAGGGTGCCGTCGTCCAGCACCGTGACCCCCTTGGCCGCCACGCGCTGGCCGATGCGACCGGCAAAGGCGCTGGAGCCCTTGCGGTTGAAATCCCCTTCCAGCCCGTGGCCCACGGCTTCGTGCAGCAGCACACCGGGCCAGCCTGGCCCCAGCACCACGGTCAGCTCGCCGGCCGGCGCCGCCCGTGCGTCCAGGTTGGTCAGCGCCGCCCCTACCGCTTCGTCCACGTACTGCTGCAGCCGCGCTTCGTCGAAACCCTCCAGCCCCCAGCGCCCACCGCCGCCCGAGGAGCCAACCTCGCGCCGCTGGCCCTGCTGCGCAATCACCGTCAGCGACAGCCGCACCAGGGGACGCACGTCGGCCGCAATGACACCGTCGGCACGCGCCACCAGCACCACGTCGTACTCGGCCGCCAGGCCGGCCATCACCTGCACGATGCGCGGATCGCGCGCGCGCGCCATGCGCTCCAGGCGCTCCAGCAACGCCACCTTGTCGGCGCTGGACAGCGTGCCGATCGGATCGTGCGCCTCGTACAGGGCACGCGACGGTGCCACACGCCGCCGCCGGCGCAGATCGGCCTGCTGGGTTGCACCCTGCCGGCCGATGGCCCGCACGCTGTCGGCCGCCTCGCGCAGCGCGGCCCAGCTCAGATCGTCGGAATAGGCAAACGCGGTCTTGTCCCCACTGACCGCGCGCACCCCCACCCCTTGGTCGATGCTGAAGCTGCCGGTCTTGACGATGCCCTCTTCCAGGCTCCAGCCTTCGGTGCGGGTGTACTGGAAGTACAGGTCCGCATCGTCCACCCCCGGGGCCAGGATGCGGCGCAGGGCACGCCCCAGATGGTTTTCGTCCAGCCCATGAGGTTCAAGCAGCAGCGCGCGCGCCGTGGCCAGGCGCTGCAAGGTCGGTTCGACAGCGATCATGCAAGCATTGTAGGCAGGCGGCTGCAGGCGCGCAGCACCGACGGCCGCCACCGCAAGCGCAGCCGGGTCAACTGGGCACCAGCCGCTTGTGCCGCCCGACGGACAGCATCAGCCCGAGGCTGGCCCCCAGCGCCACCATCGCCGTGCCGCCGTAACTGACAAAGGGCAACGGCACGCCCACCACCGGCAAGATACCGCTGACCATGCCGATGTTGACAAAGGCGTAGACGAACTGCACCAGGATCAGCGCGCCGGCCAGCAGACGGCCAAACAGCGTGGAGGCCTGCATCGCCAGCACCAGGCCGCGCCAGACGAACATCCCGTAGGCCGACAGCAGCACCAGCACGCCGACCCAGCCAAACTCTTCGGCATAGGCCGCGAAGATGAAATCGGTGGTGCGTTCGGGCACGAAGTCCAGGTGCGTCTGCGTGCCCTGCCGGAATCCCTTGCCCCACAGCCCACCCGAACCGATGGCGATCATGCCCTGCAGAATGTGAAAGCCCTTGCCCAGCGGGTCGCGCGTGGGGTCCAGCAGCGTGCAGACGCGCTGGCGCTGGTATTCGTGCAGCACGACCCAGTCCACCCCCGGGGCGCACCACTGCGGCTCCATCACGATCAGCGTGATCACGCCGGCCGCCCCCAACAACAGCGGCGGCACGATCAGCTTCCAGCTCAGCCCTGCGAAGTAGATCACAAACAGGCCCGAGGCCAACACCAGCAGCGCCGTGCCCAGATCGGGCTGCAGCATGATCAGCCCCACCGGCAGCGCCAGCAAGCCGGCGGCCACACCAAAATCCAGCGCTCGCAGCCGGCCTTCGCGTTGCTGAAACCACCAGGCCAGCATCAGCGGCATCGCGATTTTCATCAGCTCGCTGGGCTGAATCGTCACCAGGCCCAGGTCCAGCCAGCGCTGCGCGCCCTTTTTCGTCACGCCCACCAGCTCCACGGCCACCAGCAGCAGCACCCCCACCGCGTAGGCCGGCACGGCCAGCGCCTGCAGCCGCTGCGGCGGCACCTGCGCCACCGCCAGCATCACCACCGCGCCGATCAGCAGGTTGCGCGCATGGTCCCAGGCGCGGCCCTCGATGTCCCACGCCACCGACACCATCACCACCTGCCCGATCAGCGCCAGCAACGCCACGCTGAGCAAAAAGGCGCCATCCAACCCCTGCACGAGCGGGGCCAGGCGGGCACGCAGCGGGGGCTTTTCGAGGACGACGGCCATGGGCAGGCTGGATTATCCTGCGCGCCATGGATGCCGCCGCCTCGTCCCCAGCCCATCCCGCCCCGCTGCCCGTCACGCATGTGCTGTACCTGCATGGGTTTCGCTCCAGTCCGCGTTCGTTCAAAGCCCAGCGGCTGGCGGCCCATCTGGCCGCGCACCACCCGCAGGTCCACTGGGCCTGTCCAGCCCTGCCCGCCAGCCCTGCGGCCGCCTGGGCGCTGATCGAAGCCACCGTGGCCGACTGGCCCGTGGCCACGATGGGGGTGGTGGGCTCATCCCTCGGCGGCTTTTACGCCACGCGATTGGCGGCGGTGCGCGGTGGCCGCGCGGTGCTGATCAACCCCGCCGTCGACCCGGCACGCGACCTGGCACGCCACATCGGCGAGCACCCCGTCTGGCATGACCCGGCCGAGCGGATTTTTTTCCGGCCGGAATACGTGGACGAGCTGCGCGCGCTGGCGGTGGGGGCGCTGCCCGAGCCGCAGCGCGTATTGCTGATCGCTGCCACCGGCGACGAGGTGCTGGACTGGCGCGAGATGGTGGCGCGCTACCCCGGCAGTCCCCAGCACATCGTGCCCGGCAGCGACCACGCGCTGAGCGACTTCGACGCCCACCTGCCGGTGCTGCTGCGCCACCTGGGACTGGACTGAGGGGTGCCATGGCCAAAGACAAGACGCTGTACACCTGCACCGGCTGCGGCGGGCAGTCGCCGCGCTGGCACGGACGCTGCCCCCATTGCGGGGCCTGGAACACGCTGCAGGAAACGCCGGTGGCCGCACCCCGGGGCCACCGCCTGGACGCGCTGCGGCAAGGGCTGGCGCCGAGCACCCCGGTGGCGCGCCTGGCCGACATCGAAGCGGCCGACGTCACGCGCACGCCGACCGGGCTGGCCGAGCTGGACCGCGTGCTGGGTGGCGGCATCGTGCCGGGTGCGGTGGTGCTGATCGGTGGTGACCCCGGCATCGGCAAATCCACCCTGCTGCTGCAAGCGCTCGACGCCCTGCAGCGCGGCGGCCTGCCCACGCTGTATGTGACGGGCGAGGAAAGCGGCGCGCAGGTGGCGCTGCGCGCGCGCCGGCTGGGCCTCGCGGACAGCCAGGTCCCGGTGCTGGCCGAGATCCAGCTGGAAACCATCCTGGCCACGCTGCAGCAGCAGCGCCCGGCGGTGGCCGTCATCGACTCGATCCAGACGGTCTACACCGAACAGCTCAGCTCCGCCCCCGGCTCGGTGGCGCAGGTGCGCGAATGCGCCGCGCTGCTGACGCGCACCGCCAAGGCCAGCGGCACGACCCTGGTGCTGGTGGGCCACGTCACCAAGGATGGCGCGCTGGCCGGCCCGCGCGTGCTGGAGCACATGGTCGACACGGTGCTGTATTTCGAGGGCGATACACACTCCAGTTTTCGGCTCGTGCGCGCGATCAAGAACCGCTTCGGCGCGGTCAGCGAGCTGGGGGTGTTCGCGATGACCGAGCGTGGCCTTAAAGGCGTGGGCAACCCGAGCGCACTGTTTCTGAGCCAGCACCGCGAGCCGGTGCCGGGCAGCTGCGTGCTGGCCACGCTGGAGGGCACCCGGCCGCTGCTGGTGGAGGTGCAGGCCCTGGTGGATGCCGGCGGCCCAGCGCCGCGGCGCCTGAGCGTCGGGCTGGAGCGCGACCGCCTCGCGATGCTGCTGGCGGTGCTGCACCGCCACGCCGGCATCGCCACCGCCGACCAGGATGTTTTCGTCAACGCCGTGGGAGGCGTGCGCATCGCCGAGCCGGCGGCGGACCTGGCGGTGCTGCTGGCGGTGGCCAGCAGCCTGCGCGGCCGGCCGCTGCCGCGCGGTTTCGTCGCCTTTGGCGAAGTGGGCTTAGCCGGCGAAGTGCGCCCGGCCCAGCGCGGCCAGGAGCGCCTGAAGGAAGCCGCCAAGCTCGGCATGGCCGTGGCGGTGGTGCCCAAGGCCAACCTGCCGCGCAAGCCCGAGGCTGCCTTCGCCCGCGCCACCGAAGGGCTGACCCTGCACGGCGTGGAGCGGGTCGAGGAGGCCCTGGAGGTCGTGCGCGGGTGGGGGT
>JANWZF010000321.1 GCA_025054905.1 Tepidimonas sp. | reverse complement strand
CGCGCCAGACGGGTCGCCCTCACCCCCAGCGATCGGGCCAACTCCGCGATCACATGCGCGGTGGCCTCGCCCTCGGCGGTGAAGCTCGTGGCCAGGATCAGCTCCTGCACCGGCGGTTCGGCTTGCAAGCGCTGCACCAGCGGCCGCAGGCCGACGGCATCCGGGCCGATACCGTCCAGCGGGCTGAGCCGCCCCAGCAACACGAAATAGCGGCCCCGGTAGGTGCCGGTGCGCTCCAGCACGGCCTGGTCAGCGGGCGTTTCCACCACACACAGCAGCCGCGGATCACGCGCCGGGTCGGCGCAGGTGGCGCACACCTCCTCCTCGCACAGCGTGTGGCACAGCGCGCAGTGGCGCACGCCGTCGGCGGCTTCGAGCAGCGCCTGGGCCAGCCGCCGCGCCCCTGCGCGGTCGTGCTGCAGCAGGTGATACGCCATGCGCGCCGCCGAGCGCGCGCCCACCCCGGGCAGGCACTGCAAAGCCTGGATCAAACGCTGCAGGCGGCCAGCGTCGGCCATCGAAGGCGGCGGCTCAGAACGGAAACTTCAGGCCACCCGGCAACCCAGGCATGCCGGCGGTCACCCGCGCCATGCGTTCCTGTGTGGCCTCTTCGACCTTGCGCACAGCCGCATTGAACGCCGCAGCGACCAGATCTTCCAGCATCTCCTTGTCATCGCTGAGCAGGCTGGGGTCGATGGTGACGCGACGCACGTCATGCTTGCCCGTCATGACGACCTTGACCAGGCCGGCGCCGGCCTCACCGGTGACTTCCATCGCGGCGATTTCGTCTTGCGCCCGCTTCAGGTTGTCCTGCATGGCCTGGGCCTGCTTCATCAGGCCGGCGAGCTGTCCCTTGTTGAACATCGATGCAATCCTGTTGGAAATGAAAACCAGCCAACGGCCGCCCGGACGCAAGCCGGACGGTCAGCCATCCAAGGGTTCGATGCTACCAGCGACGATGCGCGCCCCCCAGTCGCGCTGCAACGCCTGCACGACCGTATCGGCCTGGATGGCCTGTTCGGCCGCGCGTTGGCGCGCCTGGCGCTGCGCGGTGCGGCGCTGGGCCGGGGTGTCGTCCACCGGCCCCGTCTGCAGCTGCAGATGCCAGTCGTCGCCCACCCCCAGGTGCTGGGCCAGCACGGCGCGCAGGCGCTGGCCGGTGGCCTCCTGGGCCAGGGTCGGGCTGGCGCAGCGCAAGACCCATCCCTGCAGCTGGCGCTGCACCAGCTGCGAGTTCAGTGCCAGCTCGCGCACCAGCGCCTGCAGCCGGCCGGCGGCATCGAGCTGCTCCACCAGCGCCACCCAGTCGTTGGCCAGCTCGGCGCAAGGGTCGGCAGCCCCCTCCTGCCCAGCCGCCAGGCTGGATGGGGGGGCGCACGCCAGCTCGGCCGCCTCTTGCGGCGCTGGGGTTGGCACCGTCGGTGAAGGTGCTGGCGCAGTGGCGTGCGCCGACGGCGCATCCGGTGCCGACGGCGCCGGGCTGGCCACCGGAGCCTGGGCCTGCGGGCGCGCCTGCGGCGCCCCCCCGGCCTCGGGCGGTGGAGCAAAGGTCAGCGCCCGCAGCAGCACCATCGTCAGCGCGGCGTACTCGTCCGGAGCCAGCCCCAGCTCAGCGCGCCCGTGCAGGGCCAGGCTGTAGAGCAGCTGCACGTGGTCGGGGGCCAGACGTTGGGCAAGCTCCGCTAGGCCGGGTTCGTCTTCGTCGTCGGCGGCCTGCGGCGCCCACTGCCACAGCGCCAGGCGCTGCAGCAGCGCAGCCAGCTCTTCCAGCGTGGCCGCTGCCGCCAGGCCCTCGGCGCGCATGGCCTCCACCAGCTCGACCAGGCGCGCGGCGTCACGCGCCGCCAGCGCCTGCAGCAGCGCCAGCACGTGCCGTTGCTCCACCGCCCCGAGCATGGCGCGCACGGTGGCCTCCTGCACGCAGCCACCGCCGTAGGCGATGGCCTGATCGGTCAGGCTCAGCGCATCGCGCATCGAGCCGCGCGCCGCGCGCGCAAGCAGCTTCAGTGCCGCGGGCTCGGCCGCAATGCCTTCGGCCTGCAGCACACGGCCCAGGTGTTCGGCCACCGTGGCCGGCGCCATCGGCCGCAGGTTGAACTGCAGGCAGCGGCTCAGCACGGTCACCGGCACCTTTTGCGGGTCGGTGGTGGCCAGCACGAATTTCAAGTATTCCGGCGGCTCCTCCAGCGTCTTCAACATCGCGTTGAAGGCGGTGTGGGTGAGCATGTGCACTTCGTCGATCATGAAGACCTTGAAGCGCCCCTGCACGGGCTTGTAGACCGCCTGCTCCAGCAGCGTCTGCACCTCATCGACGCCGCGGTTGGAGGCGGCATCCAGCTCGGTGTAGTCGACAAAGCGCCCCGCATCGATGTCGCGACACGAAGGGCACACGCCGCATGGCTCGTCGGTGATGCCGCCCTGCCCGTTGGGCCCCGTGCAGTTGAGGGATTTGGCCAGGATGCGCGAGACGGTGGTTTTGCCGATGCCGCGCGTGCCGGTGAACAGGTAGGCGTGGTGCAGGCGGCCGCTGCGTAGCGCATGCGACAGCGCACGCACGACGTGCTCCTGCCCCACCATTTCGGCAAAGGTGCGGGGACGGTACTTGCGGGCCAGCACGACGTATGACATGGTGGCATTCTAGGCGCTGGGGGCAGCACAGGCAGCGCGGGTGGCATACAATGCACCTTGACGGGCCTTCCCGCATGGTGAAGCGGCCAACCGGGTCAGGTGGGGAACCAAGCAGCCCTAACCGTAGAGCCAGTGCCGGGGTCGAGGCTCGTCAATTCCACTTTTTGACTTTCAACGTCCGCCCGCATGACCATGGCCAGCGATCTGATCAAACATGTGACCGATGCCACTTTCGACAGCGACGTGCTGCGCAGCAGCACGCCGGTGCTGGTGGACTTCTGGGCCGAGTGGTGCGGGCCGTGCCGCATGATTGCACCGATCCTGGATGAGGTGGCCCAGGCCTACCAGGGCAAGCTGGTGGTGGCCAAGGTCAACGTGGATGACAACCGCGATGTGCCGGCCCGCTACGGCATCCGGGGTATCCCGACGCTGATGCTGTTCAAGGACGGGCAACTGGCCGCCACCAAGGTTGGCGCGCTGTCCAAGGCGCAACTGACCGCGTTCGTCGAACCCTACCTGGCCTAAGCGCCCGCGCCAGCCGGCTGCGGCTGGTGCCATAATACGCAGCCAACCGAGGCCGGCCCCGTCAGGCTGGGGCCGCCTCAAATTGATGGTGGCACCGTCGCCGCAGCGGCGGCTGCGGCCCTTTCCGGTTTGCATTTCCCTCGCTGATCGTGCTTTCGCAGGCCTGGCCCGGCCCGGGTCGGTTGTCTTGCATCGACGCCCATCTTTTACCCCCTGTCTTGACCTTGTTGCACGGAGGCCTTTTCCATGCACCTCAACGAACTCAAAGCCCTGCACGTCTCCGAGCTGCTGAAGATGGCCGAGGCGCTGGAGATCGAAAACACCGGCCGCATGCGCAAGCAGGAGCTGATGTTTGCCATTATCAAAAAGCGCGCCAAGGCCGGCGAGCAGGTCTTTGCCGACGGGGTGCTGGAGGTGCTGCCCGACGGTTTTGGCTTCCTGCGCGACCCCAGCGCCAGCTACACCGCCAGCACCGACGACATCTACATCTCGCCCAGCCAGATCCGCCGCTTCAACCTGCACACCGGCGACATGGTCGAGGGCGACGTGCGCATCCCCAAGGATGGCGAGCGCTACTTTGCGCTGAACAAGCTGGACAAGGTCAACGGTCTGCCGCCGGAGCAGAACAAGCACAAGATCATGTTCGAAAACCTCACGCCGCTGTTCCCGAAGGAACAGATGAAGCTGGAGCGTGAGGGCTTGAAGAGCGAGGAAAACATCACCGGCCGCATCATCGACATCATCGCGCCGATCGGCAAGGGCCAGCGCGCCCTGATCGTGGCGCCGCCCAAGAGCGGCAAAACGGTCATGATGCAGCACATCGCCCACGCCATCACCAGCAACTACCCCGAAGTCATCCTGATGGTGCTGCTGGTGGACGAGCGCCCGGAGGAAGTCACCGAGATGCAGCGCACCGTGCGCGGCGAGGTGATCGCCTCGACCTTCGATGAGCCCGCGGCTCGCCACGTCCACGTGGCCGAAATGGTCATCGAGCGTGCCAAGCGGCTGGTGGAGCTGAAAAAAGACGTGGTGATCCTGCTGGACTCGATCACCCGGCTGGCACGCGCCTACAACAACGTGCTGCCCTCCAGCGGCAAGGTGCTGACCGGCGGCGTGGATGCCAACGCGCTGCAGCGGCCCAAGCGCTTCTTTGGCGCGGCGCGCAACGTCGAAGAAGGCGGCAGCCTGACCATCATCGCCACCGCGCTGGTGGACACCGGCAGCCGCATGGACGAGGTGATCTTCGAGGAATTCAAGGGCACCGGCAACTGCGAGATCCACCTCGACCGCCGCCTGTACGAAAAGCGCGTCTTTCCGTCGATTCAGCTCAGCCGCAGTGGCACGCGGCGCGAGGAGCTGCTGCTGCCGCCGGAGATCCTGCAAAAGACCCGCATCCTGCGCCAGTTCTTCTACAACATGGACGAGATCGAGGCCATGGAGATGGTGCTCAAGAGCATGAAGCAGACCAAGAACAACCAGGAATTCTTCGAGTTGATGCGCCGTGGTGGCTGATCTCGTATAATGCACAGATTTGCAGCAAGTGCCGCCGGATGGTCCGGTGGGTGGCTGCTGCGCTTGAGGACGCAATCCATGAAAGAAGGCATCCACCCCAACTACCGCGAGGTCTGCTTCGTCGACCTCTCCAACGGCGCCCAGTTCATCATCCGTTCGTGCGCGCCGACCAAAGAGACCATCAAGCTCGACGACGGCCGCGAGCTGCCGCTGTTCAAGCTGGAAACCTCCAGCGAATCACACCCGTTCTACACCGGCACGCAAAAGACCGTCGACACGATGGGCGGCCGGGTGGAAAAATTCCGCAGCCGCTACGCGCGCGCCGCGGCCAAGTGAGGCCGCCTGGGGGCCCGGACCATCCGGGCCGCGCACGACGACGCAACGGCCCCTCGGTGGGCCGTTTTGCATGGTGGTGACGATGCCCGCCCCTCCAAGCCCGGCGCTGGTCACGCCCCCCGCGGTGCGGCGGCTGCCGCGCTGGGTGCCGTGGCTGTTGATCGCCGCCTACGTCCTGCCCGGCTTCCTCGGGCGCGACCCCTGGCGCGGGGCCGAGCTGACCGCTTTTGCGGTGATGCTGGACATGCGCGACGGCGGCCCGTGGCTGATCCCGCAGGTGCTGGGCGAAACGGTGCAGCCGCTGGCGTGGCTGCCGTACTGGCTGGGCGCAGCAGCCATGCGCGGGCTGCCCTTGCCCGCAGGCTGGGCCGCGCAGCTGCCCTTCATGGCGCTGCTGCTGCTGACCCTGGCCTGCACGTGGTACACCACCTACCGGCTGGCGCGGCAGACCGCCGCCCTGCCCTTGCAGCCGGCGTTTGGGCAGGGCGTGCGGCCCGCCGACTACGGCCGCGCCACCGCCGACGGCGCCCTGCTGGCACTGGTGGCCACGCTGGGGTTGGCGATGCTCGGCCATGAAACGAGTGCCGCCGCGGTGCAGCTGGCCGCTGTGGCGCTGCTGGGCTGGGCCGGCACGCGCGCCTGGCCGCCCGCCGATGCACCCCGCCGACGCTGGGAGCTGGCCCAGGGGCTGGCCGCCACGTGGGTGTCTGCCCTGATGCTGGCGCTGGCCGGTGCGCCGTGGCTGACCGTAGGGCTGACCGTGGCGCTGGCTGGGTGGTGGTGGCGCACTGGGGTGCGCCCGCTTGCCGCCGCGCTGGCCGCGCTGGCCGGCCTGGCGGCGCTTGGGACGACGGCTGTCCTGGCCTGGCATGCGGGCGCACCGTTGCCGGGCTGGCCAGTGGGCCTGGATTGGGATGACGCCAACGAGTGGCGCGGCTTGCTACGTTTGCTGGCCTGGTTCTGGTGGCCCAGCGCGCTGCTGGCCCTGTGGGCCTTGTGGCGCTGGCGCTGGCATCTGGCGCAACCCCATGTGGGCTGGCCGCTGACCGTCGTGCTGCTGGTGCTGGCGTTTTGCATCCTGGACAGCGGCAACGACCGTGTGCTGCTGCTGGCGCTGCCGGCGCTGGCCACGCTGGCGGCCTGGGCCCTGCCCACCTTGCGCGGCAGCCTGGCGGCGGCGATCGACTGGTTCGCGCTGGTGTTGTTCACCGGCGCAGCAGCGATCGTGTGGATCATCTGGCTGGCCATGATGACCGGGGTGCCCCCCAAACCCGCGGCCAACGTCGCGCGGCTGGTGCCGGGCTTTCAGCCCGCTTTCGAGCCCGTCCTGGTAACGGTGGCGGCAGCGGCCAGCCTGCTGTGGCTGGGGGTAGCGGGCTGGCGCATTGGCCGGCACGCCCCGGCCCTGTGGAAAGGGCTGGTGCTGTCGGCCAGTGGGCTGACGCTGAACTGGCTGCTGTTGATGACGCTGTGGCTGCCGCTGCTGAACTGGGGGCTGGGGCTGCGCCCGATCAGCGAGCGCATCGCCGCCCTGGTGCCGCGTGGGGCGTGCGTGGCGGTGGTGGGTCTGAGCGCCGGCGACCTGGGTGCGCTGCGCCACCACGGCGGGCTGACGTTGCGGCGCCTGCGCACCCCAGATGCGGCCTCCTGCCCGCTGCTGCTGGCAGGCCCACGCACGCCCCACGGCGAGCTGCACGGCTGGGTGTTGCGCGCCGAGATCCCCCGCCTGCGCGCCAGCCGCGAGCGCTGGCGCCTGTATGAGCGGCCCCGCGCAGCGGCCGATGCCCCGTAAGCCCAGTCCCAGGCGCGGTTGCTAGGAGAAGGACACCGGCTCCGATGCCGGACTGGCCTGGCTGACTCGCGCAGGAGGCAGACGCAAGCGAAAAGTGGAGCCGTGCCCCAGCACGCTGTCAATCAGCAGCTGCCCGCCGTGGCGCTGCGCCACGTGCTTGACGATCGCCAACCCCAGCCCGGTACCCCCTGTTTCGCGCGAGCGGCTGCGGTCGACACGGTAGAAGCGCTCGGTCAGCCGCGGCAGGTGCTCCGGTGCAATGCCGGGACCATCATCGTGCACATAAAACTCCACACCGTCGTCCGGCAGCAGCCGCCAGCCGATCTCGATATGACCTTCGGCCGGGGTGTAGCGCACCGCGTTGTTGGCCAGGTTACCGAGCGCGCTGCTGAGTTCGGCGGCAGCGCCGGCCACGCGCAGCGGCGGCCCCTCCAGCACCGTGATCGTCTGGCGTCCGCCGTGCAGCACGCCAGCCAGTGCCCGCGCCTGGGCTGCCACTTCGTCCACCAGTCCGGATACCTCCACCCAGTGGCTGACGTCAGGGGCAGGACTGCCCTCCAGGCGGGACAGGGTCAACAGATCGTCCACCAGCGCCTGCATGCGCCGCGCCTGCTGGGCCATCAAATCCAGAAAATGGCGCCGTTGCGCCTCGTCCAACTCCAGCGTCTGCAGCGTCTCGATAAAGCCGTTGATGACCGTCAGGGGGCTGCGGATCTCGTGCGAGACGTTGGCCACAAAGTCGCGCCGCATCGCCTCGGCCAGCTCGATCGAGGTGACATCGCGCGTCAGCAGCAACCGCCGCCCCTTGGCATACGGAAAGATCTGCACGGCGATGCGCTGCGGATGTCCGGGCCGGGCCTGGCGGCCGTCGATCTCCACTGGGGCGCTGAAATCGCGCTGGTTCAGGTACTGGATGAACGCGGGATCGCGCACCAGGTTGCGGATGCGCTGGCCGAGGTCGCGCCTGGCGTCAAACCCCAGATGCTCGCCGGCCATCAGGTTGCACCACTCGATGGTGCCTTCCTTGCTGAGCAACACCACCCCGTTGGGTGAAGCCTGGATGGCAGCGAGAAATTCCTGCAGCCGCGCCTGCGCCTTGCGCGCCTTGCGGTTGGCCACCTTCAGCGCGCGGCGCACGCGCGCCAGCAACTCGCCCCAGACCCCGCCCAGCTCGGGCATGGTGGCGCTGCGCGGCTCGCGCAGCCACTCCAGCACCGCCTGCCAGTGCCGGCGCTCCCACAGCTGCCAGCCCACCGCCCCCGCCACGGCACCGAGCCAACCCAGGCCCTGGCCGGGCAGCAGCAGCCACACCAGCGCGGCACCGGCCAGGCTGCACGCAGCCAGCGCGAATGTTCGACGCCACATGGGGTCTGATCCTAGCGCAGCGCTGGCGCCGCCTGCCTGATCGCGATCAAGCCACCGACAGCGCCGCCGCCGAGAAGCGGTAGCCCGCGCCGCGCACGGTTTCGATCATCGCCCCGGCCGGCCCCAGCGCCTCGCGCAGGCGTTTGATGTGCACGTCCACTGTGCGCTCTTCGATAAAAACGTGATCGCCCCAGACGCGGTCCAGCAGCGTGGCACGGCTGTGCACGCGCTCAGGGTGCTTCATCAGGTAGTGCAGCAGGCGGAATTCGGTCGGACCGATCTTGAGCTCGCGGCCCTGCCAGGTGACGCGGTGCGCCGCAGCGTCCAGCGTCAGCGCGCCGGCCTGCACGGTGTCGGGCACGCTCTCCGGGGCGCGGCGGCGCAACACCGCACGGATGCGCGCCAGCAGCTCCTGCGTCGAAAACGGCTTGGTCACATAATCGTCGGCGCCGGCATCGAGCCCCTGGACCTTGTCGGATTCTTCCGAGCGTGCCGTCAGCATGATGATCGGCACGGGCTTGGTGCGCTCATCGAGGCGCCAGGCGCGCGCCAGCTGCACGCCACTGCGGCCAGGCAGCATCCAGTCCAGCAGGATCACATCGGGCAAAACGGCATCGACCTCGCGCTGCGCCGCGTCGGCATCGAACACCACGATCGGGGCAAAGCCGTTGTGACGCAGGTTGACGGCGATCAGCTCGGCGATCGCCGGCTCGTCCTCCACCACCAACACACGCGGCAGCTTTCTCATCGCACCACCGATTCGATCTGCTCGATCGGGGCGTGGCGCACATCCAGCCCCTTGACGATGTAGATGATGACTTCGCCAATGTTTTTGGCGTGGTCGCCGATGCGCTCGATGGCCTTGGCCACGAACAGCAGGTCCAGGCTCGGAGAGATGGTGCGCGGATCCTCCATCATGAAGGTGACCAGCTTGCGCACGAAGCCGTTGAATTCGATGTCGATGCGGTCGTCTTCGCGCATGATGGCCACGGCCTCCTCCACATCCAGCCGTGCCAGCGCATCCAGCGCGCGACGCAGCATCGAACTGGCCAGGTCGGCGGCCAGCCGCAGCTCGCTGACCGGCAGGCGCCGTCCGTGGCCGCTTTCGGCGATCGAGGCCGCCATGCGCGCCACGCGCGCGGCCTCATCACCGGCGCGCTCCAGATTGCTGACGATCTTGGAGATGCCGATCAAAAAGCGCAGGTCGCGCGCGGTGGGCTGACGCCGCGCAATCGTCGTGGACAGATCGGCGTCAATGCCCAGCTCCAGCTCGTTGATGCCGCGCTCGGCCTGCAGCACCTGCTGCGCCAGCGCGCTGTCTTCCTCCACCAGCGCCTGCACCGCCCACTGGATCTGACGCTCGACGATGCCGCCCATCTCCAGCACGCGGGTGGAGATCGAGTTGAGTTCGGCGTCGAACTGGCTGGAAATGTGCTTGTCCATGGCTTGCTCCTGCTGCTCGGGGGATGGTCCGGCCTCAACCGAAACGACCGGTGATGTAGTCCTCGGTTTCCTGCCGCTTGGGGCGGGTGAAGATGTTGTCGGTGGCGTCGTACTCGATCAGATCGCCCAGGTACATGTAGGCGGTGTAGTCCGACACGCGCGCGGCCTGCTGCATGTTGTGCGTGACGATGACGATCGTGTAGCGCTCCTTGAGCTCGATCAGCAGCTCCTCGATCTTGGCGGTGGAGATCGGATCCAGCGCCGAGCACGGCTCATCCAGCAGCAGCACGTCGGGCTCCAGCGCGATCGCGCGCGCGATCACCAGGCGCTGCTGCTGGCCGCCCGACAGGCTCAGGCCGTTGGCGTCCAGGCGGTCCTTGACCTCGTCCCACAGCGCCGCACCGCGCAGGGACTTTTCCACCACTTCGTCGATGTAGGCCTTGTTCTTGACCCCGAGCAGCCGCAGCCCATAAGCCACGTTTTCGTAGATGGATTTCGGAAACGGGTTGGGCTTCTGAAACACCATGCCAATGCGCCGGCGCAGCTGCGCGACGTTGACGCTCTTGTCGTAGATGTTGACACCCTCGTGCAGGATCTGGCCCTCGATGCGGCAGTTGTCCACCAGATCGTTCATGCGGTTGAAGCAGCGCAGCAGCGTCGATTTGCCGCAGCCGCTCGGGCCGATGAAAGCCACCACCTTGCCCTTGGGGATGCCCATGTTGATGTTGTGCAGGGCGTGTTTGTCGCCGTACCACAGGTTGAGGTTTTGGACCTCCAGCGCCTTGGGCAAGGACTCCAGCGGCGGGGCCTGATGGAAGGTGGCGTGGGTCTGCACAAAAGTGGTCTTGTTGGCTTGCTCGCTCATGATGTTTGCCTTCGCCGGCGGGGCTGCGGCTTCAGCGGCCGCCACCCCAGGGTCGGAGAGAGTTCGACGGATCGCAGGGGGTCAGACGCTTTCCAGGCCGCGGTATTTTTCGCGCAGGTGGTTGCGCAGATGGATGGCCGCCAGGTTCAGCACCATGATCAGGATCACCAGCAGCAGCGCGGTGGCGTAAACGAGCGGCCGCGCCGCCTCGACGTTGGGGCTCTGGAAGCCCACGTCGTAGATGTGAAAGCCCAGGTGCATGAACTTGCGCTCCAGATGGATGAACGGCGGATAGCCATCGATTGGCAGCGACGGTGCCAGCTTGACGACCCCCACCAGCATCAGCGGCGCCACCTCGCCGGCGGCGCGGGCCACGGCCAGGATCAGGCCCGTCATCATCGCGGGGCTGGCCATCGGCAGCACGGTGCGGATCAGCGTCTCGGCCTTGGTCGCCCCCAGCGCCAGACTGCCCTCGCGCACCGAGCGCGGCACCCGTGCCAGCCCCTCCTCGGTGGCCACGATCACCACCGGCAGGGTCAGGATCGCCAGCGTCAGCGACGCCCACATCAGGCCCGGCGTGCCAAAGGTGGGGGCCGGCAGCGCCTCGGGGTAGAACAGCCGGTCGATGTTGCCCCCCAGCAGGTAGACAAAAAAGCCCAGGCCAAAAACCCCGTAAACGATCGAGGGCACCCCGGCCAGGTTGTTGACCGAAACCCGGATGATGCGGATCAGCGGCCCCTGCTTGGCGTACTCGCGCATGTAGATCGCCGCCATGATGCCAAACGGGGTCACGATGACCGACATCACCAGCACCATCGTCACCGTGCCAAAAATGGCCGGAAAGATCCCACCCTCGGTGTTGGCCTCGCGCGGATCATCGGTGAGAAACTCCCAGAACTTGCGCACATAGTGGCTGATCTTCTGCGGCGTGCTCATCGCGTTGGGCTGGTACACATCGGCCACCAGCGCCAGCTTGATTTCCACCGTGCGCCCATCGGCAATTTCGGCCACCAGCGTGTCACGGCCAATCGCCTCGCGCAGCGTCTGCAACTGTTGCTGCAGCTGGGCAAACTCCGCATCCAGCGCCGCACGCTGCTGGGCCAGCTCGGCCTTGAGGGCCTCATCCAGCTTGCCTTGCAGCTGGGCCTTGCGCTCGCGCAGGCGCAGCTGCTCGATGCGGTAGTTGACGTCGCCGATGTCGTCCTTTTCGATGCGCAGGATTTGCCGGAACAGCCCTTGCGCCCGCTGCACGCGCGCCTGCAGCTCGCCCCAGGCCTGCGGTCCCTCGGCCACGACCTGCTCGCCTTCCTTGACCGCCTTGAGGTGGCCGTAGAAGTTGCCCCACTCATGCCGCTCCACGGTCAGGATGTCGCGCGGATAGTCGAATTCGCCCAGCAGCGGCAGCGGAAACCAGCGAAAGTCCTGCCCGGTCAGGTCACGGTTGCCAAGCTTGATCAGCGCCCGCTCGACGAAGGGCTGCTGGGTGTCGATCTTGAAGCCGGCCTCCTGCAGGCGCCGCACCGAGACCTCCTCGACCTCGCGCAGCTCGCCGATGACGCGCACCAGCTGCTCGCCGTCGCGAAAAGTGGTCTGCAGCACCGCCTTGGGCCAAAAGTGGGTCAGGCCCTTGGCCGCGGTCATCCACAGCACGAAAAACACCGACAGCACCGACAGCGCCACCGCGCCGGCGGTCATCCAGATCCAGGGGGAGCCCGATTTGATCCAATCTTTCATCATGATGATTCCGTCCTGTGTCGGCTGCCCTCAGATGGTTTGGTAGCGCTGGCGCAGCCGCTGGCGGACCAGCTCGGCGATGGTGTTGACGACGAAGGTGAAGGCAAACAGCACCAGCGCCGACAGGAACAGCAGCCGGTAGTGTGTCTCGCCCACCCCGGCCTCGGGCATCTCCACGCCGATGTTGGCCGACAGCGTGCGAAAGCCGGTGAAGATGCTGAAGTCCATCACCGCGGTGTTGCCGGTGGCCATCAGCACGATCATCGTTTCGCCGACGGCGCGGCCCAGCCCGATCATGATGGCCGAGAAGATACCGGGGCTGGCGGTCAGCAGCACCACGCGCGTCAGCGTCTGCCACGGCGTGGCCCCCAGTGCCAGCGAGCCGGTGGTCAAGTGCTTCGGCACCGAAAACACCGCATCCTCGGCGATCGAAAAGATGGTCGGCGTCACCGCAAAGCCCATCGCGATGCCCACCACCAGCGAGTTGCGCTGCTCGAACTTGATACCGGCCACGTTGCTGAGCCAGTTGGGCATGTCGCCGCCGAAGAAGGCCGCCTCGATCGGATGGCCCACGGCCAGGCACAGCCAGATTTGCACCATCAGCACGGGAATCAGCATCCCGGCCTCCCACCCCGGCGGCACAAGCAGCCGAATACGCTCGGGCAGCAGGTAAAACAGCCAGGCGGCCACAAAGAACGTCAGCGGGAACGTGAAGATCGCCAACAGCACGCCGGCCAGGTTGTTTTCGACAAACGGGGCGAGCCACAGCCCGGCCAGAAAGCCCAGAATCACCGTCGGCAGCGCCTCCATCACCTCGATGGTGGGCTTGACCAGCCCGCGCACCTTGGGCGACATGAAGTACGCGGTATAAATGGCTCCCAGCAGCGCCAGCGGCACCGCCACGATCATCGCGTAAAACGCCGCCTTCAGCGTGCCAAAGGTCAACGGCGCCAGGCTGAACTTGGGCTCGAAGTCGGCGTTGGCCGCCGAGGATTGCCAGACGTAGGCCGGCTCCTCGTAGCTCTCGTACCAAACCTTCTGCCAGGTGCTGTAGAACGACACCTCGGGGTAGTCGTTTTCGACGTGCGCCACATGCAGCCGGCCGGCCGCATCCTCAGCCAGGTAGGCATTGCCGCGCGGGGGGTAGCCCAGCCGCACGATCGGCTGCGTTGACAGCTGGCGCTGGAACAGCAGGCGCTTGGAAGTGGCAAAGTAACTGCCCAGGTTGCCCTTGTCGTCGCCGGCCATGAAGCCCTTGCGGTTGTACTCCGGCTCCAACACCGTGATGGCCCCCGGCATCGGCGCAAAGTCGCGGATGTGCGTCAGCTTGAAGCGCGTACCCTCCTCGCGCACCGGGAACCACTGCGCCAGCTGCCCCTTGTCGGTGCCGACGATCAGCGAGTAGCCACCCGACAGCAGCGTCAGCGCGGTCACGCGCTGGTCTGATGAAGTCAAAGTGACCTTCTCCAGCAGCTGCGGGGCAGCCTTGTTGCCGATGTCATAGCGCCACAGCTCGCGCGCGCCGGCCAGCGCAAACAGCTCGCGCTGCTTGAACTCCACCAGCAGCATGCGGATGTCGGACGGAGCCGGCTGCACCTCCGCGCTGCGGGCATCCACCGTCTCCGCCCCGGTGATCGGGTTGCGCTCCACCGTGATGCCCATCAGCACCAGCCGCCCGTCCTCGGTGACGGCGGCCAGCGTGGTGCCATCGCTGCCGGACTGCACCGCCAGCCGCACCAGTGCACGGCCTTGGGGATCGACGGTGATCGGGGCCTGCCCGGCCGGATACTCGATCTCGGGCTCGATGACGCGGCGCGCCTGCGCATCGAAGCTGGTCTTGAAGCCGATCTTGGCCACCACCGCGCGCCCATCGGCCAAGCCCAGCGCCACCGTGCGCGAGGCCCGGTCGGCCAGCGCATGCGAGGTTACCGCCACCCCGGGGGGAAGCTCCAGCCGGCGCGTGGCATGCACCGCGCCGCTGAAGAAATCCGCATACACCACCGTCCCATCGGCCTGCACGCGCACCAGCTCCTCCAGGCGTTCGTCGGCCTGCAAGGCCACCGCGGGCTGCCCCGCGCTGCCCGGCACGGCAAACTGGGTGGCCCGATCCACCGAGGGCGGCAAAAACAACGGGATGACGACACTGGCCAGATAGAAGAAGATGGCCGAAATGGCGATGATGACGCCCAGGCCACCGGCGGTCATGAAATGCTTGAACCAGCGGTCGGTCCACAGGCGGCGTCCCATCGCGCGATCGACGCTGGCGGCGGTCAGGCTGCGGGGGGTCTCAGGGGCTTGGGTCGTACTCATGATCATGACCGTCATCGCGACGGCAACTGGGCTGGCCACCGATGGCCTACCAACGGCACACACCCCGGCGGGGCCGGCCTTTCAGGAAAAAGCTGACGGACCCGGGGTGGATCCGCCAGCCATCAGTATGCACCGATGCCAGGCTCACTTGCCCTGGCGCTGTTGCCGGAAGCGCTCGATGCGTTCGGCAGGGCGTCCCTTGGCAAAGGAGTCCTTGTTCATCACCCACACGACGGTGGCGCCATTGGGGCCAGCGCCGATGTCGGTGAACGAGTACGGCACCTCGCCAAAGGCCGCAAAGTCCAGCAGATCCTTCAGCTCGCCAAAGACGTAGTAGCGTCCGTCCTTGAACACCTCGCCATAGAAGCCCGCCGCGGCCGGCAGCTTGCCGTCCAGCACCTGCTCCGCCACGCTCGGCTGGCCGCTGCGCACATCGTCGTTGGTGATGGCAAACACCACCGTGCGGCCCGCCGGGCCGGCGCCGATGCGCGTGCGCGTCAGCGGCACTTCACCGTGCGCCAGGTAATCCTGATAGGCCTTGAAAGAGCCGAAAGCGTAGTAGCGGCCATCTTCGGGCAGCACGACGTAAAACTCACGTGCCTGGGCGCTGGGTGCCGCGGCCTGCGCTGCCGGCGCAGGCGCCGCCGCCGGGGCAGCGGCCGCGGCAGGGGCAGCGGCCGGCTTGGCCGGCTCAGCCTTGGGCGCTGGCGCTGGAGCGGTGGCACAGCCAGCCAGGGCGGCGGCGGCCAGCGCCGCGCCCATCCAATGCAGTCGATTCATGGCTGGGCGCTCCTGCTCACTTGGTCAGGTCGTCGATGGCTTTTTTGGCCATGGCCGCCGGCAACGGCACGAAGCCATCCTTGACCACCACCATCTGGCCCTGCTGCGACAGCACCATCTTGAAGAACTCGCGCTCCAGCGGCGGCAGCGGCTGGTTCGGCTTCTTGTTGACGTAGACGTACAGAATGCGCGCCAAGGGATAGCTGCCATCGACGGCGTGCTTGGCATCGGGCTCGACGAACGGGTCGCCCTTCTTCTTGGCCAGCGGCAGCGCGCGCACGCCCGAGGTCTTGTAGCCGATGCCCGAGTAGCCAATCGCGTTGATTTGCGTGGCCACCGACTGCACCACCGACGCCGACCCGGGCTGCTCGGCAACATTGCGCTTGAAGTCGCCCTTGCACAGCGCCACGTCCTTGAAGTAGCCGTAGGTGCCCGAGACCGAGTTGCGGCTGTACAGCGCGATGTCGCGGTTGGCCCAGTCGCCGGTCAGCCCGAGCTGCCCCCATTTGGTGATGTCGGCCGCCCCGCCGCACTTGCGCGTGCTGGAAAAGATCGCATCGACCTCTTCGATCGACAGCCCCTTGATCGGGTTGTCCTTGTGCACGTAAACGGCCAGCGCGTCGATGGCCACCGGCACCGGCGTGGGCTTGTAGCCGTGCTTCTTCTCGAAGTTTTCGACTTCCTTGGCGGTCATCAGGCGGCTCATCGGCCCAAAGTTGGACGTGCCTTCGGTCAGCGCCGGCGGCGCGGTGGAGGAGCCCGCCCCCTGGATCTGGATGTTGACGTTCGGATACAGACGCTTGAATTCCTCGGCCCACAGCGTCATCAGGTTGTTCAGCGTGTCGGACCCGATGCTGGTGAAGTTACCTGACACACCGGCGGCCTTTTCATATCTGGGCAGGGCGGGATCCACCTGCGCGGCCTGCGCCATGACCTGTTGGGCCGTAAAGCCCAGCGTGACGACGCCCATCAGCGCCACGAGTTTTTTCAGTTTCATCTGCAACGCTCCGAAGGTAGGATTCGACCGGCCATCCAGCGACGACCGCCCGGGCATGGTAGGGCGACTTTGTGACGGTTTCGTGACACCTGCGTCACACCAACGGCGAAGATCGGGCGTGCAAGCGCTCTGGTATGCTGGCATCTGACGAGCACTTCGGCACCTGCCCATGCAAGACGGAACCCTGCTGGCCGCCCTCGACCTCGGCTCCAACAGTTTTCGCCTCGAGATCGGCCGCCTGCAGGCTGGCCACATCGAGCGCGTTGAATACCTGAAGGAGACCGTACGCCTGGGCGCGGGTTTGTCGGAAGACAAGCTGCTCAGCCCTGCGGCGATGGAGCGCGGCTGGGCGTGTCTGGCGCGCTTTGGCGAAAAGCTGCGCGGTTTTGACAAACGGCAGGTGCGGGCGGTGGCCACGCAGACGCTGCGCGAGGCGCGCAACCGCGACGTGTTCCTGACGCGCGCGCAGCAGCTGCTGGGCTTTGCGATCGACGTCATTGCCGGCCACGAGGAGGCACGCCTGATCTACCAGGGTGTCACCCACCTGCTGCCGCAGGCTGACGAGCGGCGACTGGTGGTGGACATCGGAGGGCGCTCCACCGAGGTCATCCTGGGCCGGGGCTACCGACCGCAGCGCATGGAGTCGTACCCGCTGGGCAGCGTGGCCTGGTCGACGCGCTACTTTGCCGGCGGCCGGGTCAGCGAACGCCAGCTGCGCTTGGCGGTGGTGGCGGCCAAGGCGGTGCTGGATGAGGCGTCGGAGGTCTTTGCCCCCGGCAGCTGGGATGCGGTCTATGCCTCTTCCGGCACGGCCGGCGCGCTCAGCGACATGCTGACGCTGGCCGGCTTTGCCCCCGGCATGATCACGCGCGCGGGGCTGGACTGGATCGCCGACCGGCTGGTGCGCGCCGGCCACGTCGATGCGCTGCGGCTGGATGGTCTCAAGGACGACCGCCGCCCGGTGCTGGCCGGCGGGCTGGCGATCATGATGGCGCTGTTCGAACTGTTCGACTGGAGCGAGGTGCACCGTGCGCAAGGGGCCTTGCGCCAGGGCGCGTTGGTGGACCTGATCGACCGCGCCAGCGACGTCACCGACGTGCGCGAGCGCACCGTGCGCTGGCTGGCGCAAAAGTTTGCCGTGGATGCCGCCCAGGCCGAGCGCGTACGCGCCACGGCGGTGCGGCTGTTCGAACAGGTGGCCACCCCCGACCCCCGCAACGGGCGCTACTCGCAAAAACTGGCCTGGGCCGCGCGCCTGCACGAAATCGGGGCACACATCTCGCACACCGATGCGCACAAACACGGCGCCTACATCCTGGAGCACGTGGATGCCGCGGGCTTCTCACTGCCGGAGCTGCACCGCCTGAGCCTGCTGGTGCTGGGCCAGCGCGGTAAGCTGCGCAAGGTGGAGGACGCGCTGCACGAAGAGCTGTTTGCCAAGCAGCTGATGTGCCTGCGGCTGGCGGTGCTGCTGTGCCACGCGCGCAAGGACCCGGCCATCGAGGCGCTGACGCTGCGTTATGTGCCGCGCACAACCTTTCGCCTCGTGGCCGAGCCGGGCTGGGCGCGTCAGTATCCGCAGTCGGCCTGGCTGCTGCAAGAGGAAGCCGAAGCCTGGGCACGCACGCCGTGGCGGCTGCAGTTGACGCTCCCGTAAGGCCCGCGCCAGCCGCTCACAGCCACTCGGGCGCCTGCACGGACAGCAGCACGGTCTGCCACTGGCCGTGGCGCTCGCGCCGGCGCAGCCACCACACCGCCCCTTTGCGCACCGAACATTCGCCGCTGGCCATGCCCAGCAGCCGCGCCACCACCTGCCCGAGCGTGGGCTGATGCCCCACCACCAGCACCGGCTGGCGTGCATCGGGCCACTGCGCCACGGCCAGCAGCTGCTCGGGGCTGCCACCCGGGGCCAGATCCTCGTGCAGGCGGTATTTGCGTCCCAGCGCCAGCACCGTCTGCTCGGTGCGCACGGCCGGGCTGCACCAGATGCGCGTGCCTTCGGGCAACTGGCGATCCAGCCACGCGGCCATGCGCGCGGCCTGTTTTTCGCCCTTGGGGGTCAGGCGCCGCGACAGGTCGTCGCCGCCGCCCTCATCGGTTTCGTCCAGGTCTTCGGCTTCGGCATGGCGCCACAGAATCAGATCCATCGCCGTCTTACCCTTTCGTGCCGTAGCGGCCCATCAGCGTGGCCTGGGCCGACACCAGATTGCTGCGTCCGCCCTTGGGTGCCAGCGCCGAGGCCTTGACGTAATCGCCCTGGGGTTGCAGCAGCCAGGCATCGCGCTGGTCGCTCAGGTACAGCCGCAGGCATTCCTCCATCACCCGCGCACGCAGCTGCGCATCGGTCACCGGCCAGGCCAGCTCCACGCGGCGCAGCATGTTGCGGTTCATCCAGTCGGCGCTGGCCAGCCAGAGTTCCTCGTGCTCGCCGTAGCGGAAATAAAACACGCGCGAGTGCTCCAGAAAGCGCCCGACGATCGAGCGGATGCGCACGTGCTCGGTGTAGCCCGGCACCCCCGCGGGCAACACACAGGCTCCGCGCACGATGGCCTCGATCTGCACCCCGGCCTGCGACGCATGCACCAGCGCACGCGCCAGCGGCTCGTCGGTCAGCGCGTTCATCTTCAGCAGAATCTGCGCGGGCTGCCCCGCCCTGGCCGCCTCGATGCAGGCGTCGATGCGCTCCAGCATCCCTTTCTGCAGGTGAAAAGGCGCCATCAGCGCCTTGCGCAGGCGCGGCAGCCGGTTCTGGCTGGCCAGATGGCCGAACACGGCGTCGACGTCGGCGGTCAGGTCCTCGTCGGCGGTCAGGTACGACAGATCGGTGTAAAGCTTGGCTGTGCCCGGGTTGTAGTTGCCGGTGGACAGGTGCGCGTAGCGCACCAGGCGGCCGTGCTCGCGGCGGGTGACCAGCAGCATCTTGGCGTGCGTCTTCAGCCCGACGATGCCATAGACCACCTGCGCCCCGACCGACTCCAGCCGCTCGGCGTGGTTGATGTTGGCCTCTTCGTCAAAGCGCGCCTTGAGCTCCACCACGGCGGTGACTTCCTTGCCGCGGCGCACCGCCTCGCGCAGCAGTTCGGTCATCTCGCCGCGGGTGCCGGTGCGGTAGATGGTCTGCTTGATGGCCAGCACATCGGGGTCTTCGACCGCCTCGCGCAAAAAGGCCAGCACCGCATCGAAGTTTTCGTACGGCTGGTGGATCAGCACATCGCCCTGCTTGAGGCGCTCGAAAAACGACTGGCCCGGGTTGAGCTCCACCGGCCAGCCCGGGTGGTAGCGCTCAAAGCGCAAGGCCGGCGCATCCACCAGATCGATCAGCTGGTTGAGCCGCACCAGGTTGACCGGCCCGGGCACGCGGTACAGGCTCTCGGGCGGCAGCTCGAACTGCTCGAGCAGGAAATGGGCGAGAAAATCCGAGCAGCCCGCGGAGACCTCCAGCCGCAGCGCCTGGCCGAAATGGCGCTGCTGCAGCCCCAGCCGCAGCGCGGTGCGCAGGTTCTTGACTTCTTCTTCGTCCAGCGCCAGGTCGGAGTGGCGCGTGACGCGAAACTGCGAAAACTCCAGCACCGTGCGCCCCGGGAACAGATCCGGCAGATGGGCACGGATGATGCTGGAAATCGACACGAAGTGCTGCTGCCTGGAGCCCTGCACGGTCGGCATACGCAGATAACGCTTCAGCGCCCGCGGCACCTTGACGATGGCGATTTCGTGCTCGCGCCCAAAGGCATCGCGCCCTCCCAGCCGTACGATGAAGTTGAGCGACTTGTTGGCCACCTGCGGAAACGGGTGGGCCGGGTCCAGCGCCACCGGCAACAGCAGCGGCTGGACCTCGTTGACGAAATACTCGCGCACCCAGCGGCGCTGGCGCGGGTTGCGCTCACCGTGCGTGACGATGCGGATGCCGCGCTTTTCCAGCGCCGGCAGCAGGTCGTCGTTGTAGATGGCGTACTGGCGCGCCACCAGCGCCTGGATGCGCTGCGTCAGCGCGTGGTAGGTCTCCACGGTGGCCGGGCCACGCTGCTCGTTGGTCAGCCGCGCCGTGTGGTGCGGCGCAAAACGCACCTCGAAAAATTCATCGAGGTTGGACGACACGATGGCCAGAAACCGCAGCCGCTCCAGCAGCGGCACCTCGCGCCGGCACGCCCAATCGAGCACGCGCTCGTTGAAAGCCAGGATGCTTTGGTCACGGTCGAGAAAGGCGTGGCGCGGGATGGCGGAGGTGGGCTGGGTCATGATGCGAGCGATGAAGCCGGCCTGCGACACCGACGTGCGGCGGATGTGACATTATTTCGCGCCGCCGGCGCCGTTTCATGACGGATCCGTGACAACCCTAGGTCGCACCGTCGCGGCCGACGGCGTCGGCCGCGACACCCCCGTGCCCTCGTGCCCCCAATGCACCAGCTCCAGGCGGCCATCGCGGTGTTCGACCAGCGCGCTCAGACTCTCCACCCAGTCGCCGTCGTTGCAGTACAGCACCCCGTCGATGACCCGGATTTCGGGCCGATGGATGTGGCCGCAGACCACGCCGTCCAGCCCACGGCGGCGGGCCTCGTGCGCCAGGGCCTGCTCAAAGCGGGTGATGAAATTCACCGCCGACTTGACCCGGTGCTTGAGGTACTGCGACAGCGACCAGTAAGGCAGCCCCAGCCGCGCGCGCAGCGAATTGAGGTGCCGGTTCAGCCGCAGCGCCCATTCGTACAGCGTATCGCCCAGGTAGGCCAGCCAACGCGCGTACTGCACCACCCCGTCGTACAGGTCGCCGTGGGTGACCCACAGGCGGCGCCCGTCGGCCGTGACGTGCACCGCCTCGGCCAGCACATCCACGCCGCCGAACTGGTGATCGACGAAGTGGCGCGCAAACTCGTCGTGGTTGCCGGGGATGAAAATCACCTGACAGCCCTTGCGTGCGCGGCGCAGGATTTTTTGCACCACGTCGTTGTGGCTCTGCGGCCAGTACCAGCGCCGCCGCAGCTGCCAGCCATCGATGATGTCGCCGACCAGGTACAGGCGGTCGCTCGGGTGGGCCTTCAGAAATGCCAGCAACGCCTTGGCCTGACAGCCTGGCGTGCCCAGGTGGACGTCCGAGATGAACACCGTGCGCAGGCGCTGCGGCCCGCGCGGCGCGGCGTCCTCGTCGTCGGCGTCGGTCGTGGCGGCGGCAGACGCTGCCTGCCCACCCGAGGCCGTGCGCACCGCTTGAAACCAGGCCCGCATCATGCCCCCAGCAGGTGGCGCCGGTAGCGCGGCGGCAGGTCCGCCAGCCGCATCATCATCGGCAGGTCGGCGGTGTTGAAGTCCGGATCCCAGGCCGGCGCGCCCAGCACCTTGGCCCCCAGCCGCAGATAACCCTTGACCAGCGCGGGCGGCTCCACCGGCAGCGTGTCGTCCAGCTCGTGCACCGGCAGCGGCAGGCGTGGCGTCACGTGAAACTCCACCGGTGCCAGATGGCGCGCGCGCACCTGGCGCCAGATGCTGGCTGCAGCGTGCCCTCCTCCCGCCATGCCGTGGGGCCCTTCGTACTGCATCGGGATGCTGGCGCAGCCGATCATCACCTCCAGCCGGTTGCGCACCATGAAGTCGGCCAGCGCGCCCCACAGCGCCATGATGACGCCGCCGTGGCGGTGCTGGGGATGCACACACGAGCGGCCCAGCTCCACCATCTGCTCGCGCAGCGCGCGCAGGCGTGTCAGGTCGAATTCGGTGTCGCTGTAAAAGCAGCCCACGCGCTTGGCCTGCGCCGGCGTCAGCACGCGATAGGTTCCGATGACCTCACCGCTGTCGGCCTCGCGCACCAGCAGGTGCTCGCAGTAGTCGTCGAACAGGTCGATGTCGTGCCCCGGCAGCGGCGTGTGCAGACGCGCGCCCATTTCTTCGGCAAACACCTGATACCTCAGCCGTTGCGCGGCGCGCACGTCGTCGAGGTGGCGCGCCCAGGCCACCTCCAGCCGCGCCGCAGCGGCAACCGTTGGCTCAGCACCGTGCGCAGGAAGCAACCTCCCGGCCGTACGGCCAGGGGCCGGCTGGCCCCCCAGGATGGACAGATGCAGGGTCGGCGTGGGTAACTCTTTCATGGGATGTCTTTCTCCACTCGGTCGGCCGGGGCTGCGCACAGCACCCTTGGCGCGGGATTGTTCGGGCGCTGCGTGACACGGCCTTGTCGGTCGCGTGTCAGCACGGTGACACGCGGGCTGCGCGCCGGCCTTCACGCCACTGTCACGCGCCACGGGCACACTGCAGGCCCCATGCCGGCGGGATTCTTCTGGTTGCTGGCGGCGCAGTTCTGCTCGGGGCTGGCCGACCATGCGGTGCTGATCGTGGCGATCGCCTTTCTGCAGGAGCAGCAGCACCCGTTGTGGTGGGCGCCGCTGTTGAAGTTCGCCTTCACCTGGAGCTATGTGCTGCTGGCGCCGCTGGCCGGGGCCTGGGCCGATGCGGTGCGTAAAAACGTGCTGATGCAGCGCATGAACGGCCTGAAGGCGCTGGCCGTGCTGCTGCTGGTGGGTGGCGCGCATCCGTTGCTGGCCTTTGCACTGCTGGGACTGGCCGCCGCGCTGTACGCGCCGGCCAAATACGGCTGGATCACCGAGTCCACCCCGGCACGCCAGCTGGTGGCGGCCAACGGGTGGATGGAGGTCTCGGTGGTGCTGTCGGTGCTGCTGGGCACGGCGCTGGGGGGCTGGTGGGTGTCGCCCACCTGGCAGGCACCTGCGGCGCTGGATGGTCTGGGGCTGCGCGGGATCCTGCCGGCCACGGCACTGCTGCCCGCCTTTGCCGCCGTGCTGACCCTGTATGGGCTGGCCGCCTGGTGCAACCGGCGCATTCCGGCGCGGCCGGTGCGGCGCGCCTTGCCGTGGCGAGCGTGGCCGGGGCTGTGGCCGCGCTTCTGGCGCGACAACCTGCGCCTGTGGCGCGACCCGCTGGGCGGTCTGTCGC
The DNA here is from genome assembly GCA_025054905.1 of Tepidimonas sp. GTDB lineage: Bacteria > Pseudomonadota > Gammaproteobacteria > Burkholderiales > Burkholderiaceae_C > Tepidimonas. Next base: position 2,535 of record JANWZF010000321.1, on the reverse strand, counting down.
TGGCAGTGACGACGTGGTTCTGGGGCTTTGGCGCGCTGATGCAGATCGCGGTGTTGCGCTGGGCCGAGCTGCGCCTGGCCTTGCCGCTGTCGCAGGCGGCCTATCTGCAAGCCACCGTGGCCCTGGGGGTGGTGGCCGGGGCGGCCTGGGCCGCGCGGCGCGTGCCGCTGCAGCAGGCCTGGCGGGTGCTGCCACTGGGGGTGCTGCTCGGCGCGTTGCTCGCCGTGGCGGTGCACACCCGTGAGCTGACGCTGGCCGTCGTCGGGCTGCTGACGCTGGGCGCACTGGGCGGCGTGCTGGTGGTGCCGATGAACGCGCTGCTTCAGTACCGCGGCCACCGGCTGCTGCAGCCGGGCCAGTCGATCGCCATCCAGGGCTTCAATGAAAACGCCAGCGTGCTGCTGATGCTGGGGGCGCTGGCGCTGGCGCTGCGGGCCGACTGGCCGCTGGTGCCGCTGCTGTCGGGGCTGGGGGTGACGATGGCGCTGGGTTTGGCACTGCTGTGGGCGCTCACGCGCCGGTGGCGGGCAGCCCGTCCCACCACGGCGCGGTCTTGACCACCGCCGGGCCCGCAGCGTGCGCGGCCAGCAGGCGCAGCCAGATCGCTTCCACCTGCTCGACGATGCGCGCCCAGCCAAGGTGCTGCACCGCGGTCACGGCCCCTTGCCGCAGGTGCTGCAGCAGCGCCTCGTCGCCAGCCAGGCGACGTGCCAGCGCGATGAACGTGGCCGCCTCGCCTACCGGCGCCAGCAGGCCGCTGTGGCCGTGGCGCACCACCTCGGCCGCCGCCGCGTAGTCAAACGCCAGCACCGGCACACCGCTGGCCAGCGCCTCCAGCGTCACGTTGCCAAACGTCTCGGTCAAACTCGGAAAGGCCAGCAGATCGGCGTTGGCGTAGGCCTGCGCCAGCGCCGGGCCGCGCAACGCCCCCAACATCACCGCCTGCGGGCAGCGCTGCGCCAGCCAGGCGCGCTGCGGGCCATCGCCGACCACCACCAGGCGCCAGTGCGGCTGCACGGCGTGCATGGCTTCAAAAGCATCGGCCAGCAGGGTCAGGTTTTTTTCCGGCGCCAGCCGCCCCACATACAGCAGCACACGCTCGTGCGACTGCACGCCCCAGGCAGCGCGCTGCGCGTCGCTGCGGTGCGCCGGCCCAAATTGATCCACATCGACTCCGCGCTGCACGACGATCATGCGCTCAAACCCCAGCGTGCGCAGCTGCTGGCGCAAGCCCTCCGTGGGCACCAGCGTGCAGTCGGCCTGGTTGTGGAACCGCCGCAAATAGGCCTGCACCGAGCGGCGCAGCCAGCCAACCCCGTAATGCTCGCTGTAGGCGTCAAAATGGGTGCGAAAGTCGGTGCTGACCGGCAGCTGCAGCTTGCGCGCCGTGCGCAGCGCCGACCATCCGAGCGGCCCTTCGGTGGCGATGTGCACCAGATCGGGGCGGCGGCGCATCCACAGCGCCTGCAACGCACGCTGGGCCGGCAGCCCCATGCGCAGCTGGGGATAGCGCGGAATGGGCAACCCGCGCGTCAGCACCTGCTCCAGCCCCAGGCGACTGCCGTCGCGGTCATAGGCATCGGAGGGCTGGCGCGGGCGCACCACCTGCACGTCGTGGTCGCGCAGCTGCAGGCCGCGCACCAGCCGCTCCACCGTCGTGGCCACCCCATTGATTTCGGGCGGGAAGGTCTCCGTCACCAGCGAAACGCGCAGCAACGCCCGGCGGGGCGGAAAACTCTCGATCATCAGACGCGCATCCATGGTGAGCGCAAGCATCACGCCGCCGTGCGACACCCGTGTGACAGCCGCCCGGCATCCGGCGAGCGTCACCGTGGCGTCACACGATGTCGGGAAGATGACGCGGCGCGCGGGCTGGCCAGGCTGCGCGCTGGCGCCCATGCCCCCCCGCGCCGGAGCCCCACGGCACCGGTGTGTTTCCCTAGGACGAGGACCTGATCGATGATGCAACGCTTCCTGCACACCCTGCGCGAGCAGCGCTGGGACGACCACCGCTACTACCATCAAAGCCGCATCAACCAGACGCTGCACCTCATCAGCGCCATCAGCTTTCTGGTGGCCTACGTCTGGCTGTTCCATGATCCGGCCACCGCCGCCCTGATCGCCTGGGGCATTTCGATGGTGACGCGCCAGTCCGGCCATTTCTTCTTTGAGCCCAAGGGCTATGACCATGTCAACCAGGTCACGCACGAATACAAGGAAGCGGTCAAGGTCGGCTACAACCTGCAGCGCAAGACGGTGCTGATGGGGATCTGGGCCGCTTCGCCGCTGCTGCTGCTGTGGGATCCGACCGCCTTCGGCTGGCTGCAGCCGCATGAGGACTGGCGCGGCTTCTGGCACAACGTCGGCTGGCTGTGGCTGGTCATCGGCGTGGGTGGCCTGCTGGTGCGCGTGCTGCAACTGTGGGTGCAGAAGGATCTGTTCACCGGGCTGGTGTGGGTGAGCAAGATCATCACCGACCCGTTCCACGACATCAAGCTCTACCACCGCGCGCCGCTGTACCTGATGCGCGGCCAG
>JANWZF010000297.1 GCA_025054905.1 Tepidimonas sp. | reverse complement strand
GATTCTCTTGCCGGGACGACATGTCATCAATGCCGCCATTGGCATCGCTCTGCTCGTTCTGCTCGTCCTCTTCATGGTCGGGCAGAGCGGCAGCGTCTTTCTTTTGATGACTCTGCTGGCACTCGCGCTGGGCATCCTGTTGATCATCCCGATCGGCGGTGCGGACATGCCGGTCGTGGTCTCGATGTTGAACTCCTATTCCGGCTGGGCGGCGGCCGGCATCGGCTTTTCGCTCAACAACCCGATGCTGATCATCGCCGGCTCGCTGGTGGGCTCCTCGGGGGCCATCCTGTCCTACATCATGTGCAAGGCGATGAACCGCTCGTTCATCAACGTCATTCTGGGTGGCTTTGGCGCCGACGCCAGCGCCGCCCAGAGCACCCAGCCCCAGCGCACCGTCAAGAGCGGTAGCGCCGATGACGCGGCGTTCATCCTGTCCAATGCCGAAAGCGTCATCATCGTGCCCGGCTACGGGCTGGCCGTGGCGCGGGCGCAGCACGCAGTCAAGGAGCTGGCGCAAAAGCTCACCGAAAAAGGCATCCGCGTCAAGTACGCCATCCACCCGGTGGCCGGCCGTATGCCGGGGCACATGAACGTGCTGCTGGCCGAAGCCGAAGTGCCGTACGACCAGGTGTTCGAAATGGAGGACATCAACCCCGAGTTCGGCCAGACCGACGTGGCCATCATCCTCGGTGCCAACGACGTGGTCAACCCCGCCGCGCTGCAAAAAGGCAGCCCCATCTACGGCATGCCGATCCTGGAGGCGTACAAGGCACGCACCGTCATCGTCAACAAGCGCTCCATGGCCACCGGCTACGCCGGGCTGGACAACGAGCTGTTTTACATGGACAAGACGATGATGGTCTTTGGCGACGCCAAGAAGGTGGTCGAAGACATCGTTAAGGCCATCGAGTAAGACGCCAGCAGGCTTCAAGCGGCCTGCTCCGCGGCCCGCGCCGGCTTGCTCCCGATACTGCATGTAGCAACGGCCCGCGGCGTTTGACACGCGGGCTGACCTGTGTCACAATGCAGGGCTTCGCTTCGCAAGGGGCGAAGACCATCTGCCCAACCAGGCAAGGCGACTTGCCGCGACGGGCCCAAGACTGATCGCCTCGGCCGTGGTGGCTTTGAGGGTTCAAGTTGGGACGACATCATCATGATCCAAACGCAAACTCGACTCGATGTTGCGGACAACACGGGCGCCAAGTCCGTGATGTGCATCAAAGTGCTGGGCGGCTCCAAGCGCCGCTATGCCAGCGTGGGCGACATCATCAAGGTCAGCATCAAGGAAGCTGCGCCGCGTGGCCGCGTCAAGAAGGGCGAGGTCTACAACGCGGTCGTGGTGCGCACGGCCAAGGGCATCCGCCGCCCGGACGGTGCGCTCATCAAGTTCGACGGCAACGCCGCCGTGCTGCTCAACAACAAGCTGGAGCCGATCGGCACCCGCATCTTCGGCCCGGTCACGCGCGAGCTGCGCACCGAGCGCTTCATGAAGATCGTGTCCCTGGCGCCCGAGGTCCTGTGAAGGAGTCGTCATGAACAAGATCCGCAAGGGCGACGAGGTGATCGTCATCGCTGGTCGTGACAAGGGCAAGCGCGGCCGCGTGCTGCGTCGCGCCGACGAGCAGCGTGTGGTCGTCGAGGGCGTCAACGTGGTCAAGAAGCACGTCCGCCCCAATCCGCTCAAGGGTGTGGCCGGCGGCATCGTCGAAAAGACCATGCCGATCCACCAGTCCAACGTGGCCATCTACAACCCGGCCACCGGCAAGGCCGACCGTGTCGGCATCAAGGTGCTGGCCGACGGTCGCAAGGTGCGCGTCTACAAGTCCAGCGGCGAAGAAATCAAGGTGGCTTGATCATGGCACGTTTCCAACAGCTCTACCGCGAAAAGATCGCGCCGGCGCTGCAAAAGCAGTTCGGCTACAAGTCCGTGATGGAAGTGCCGCGCCTGACCAAGATCACGCTGAACATGGGCGTGGGCGAGGCCGTGGCCGACAAGAAGGTGCTGGAAAACGCGGTGGCCGACCTGACCAAGATCGCCGGCCAAAAGCCCGTCGTGACCCGCGCCCGCAAGGCCATCGCCGGCTTCAAGATCCGCGAAGGCCAGCCTATCGGCTGCATGGTCACGCTGCGTGGGGCGCGCATGTACGAATTTCTCGACCGCTTCGTCACGATTGCGCTGCCGCGCGTGCGTGACTTCCGCGGCGTGTCGGCGCGCGCCTTCGATGGCCGCGGCAACTACAACATCGGGGTGCGCGAGCAGATCATCTTCCCCGAGATCGAGTACGACAAGGTCGATGCGGTGCGTGGGCTGAACATCAGCATCACCACCACGGCCAAGACCGACGAGGAGTGCAAGGCGCTGCTCGCCGGCTTCCGTTTCCCGTTCAAGAACTGAGGTGGTCCGTGGCCAAGCAAGCTCTGCTCCAGCGTGAACTCAAGCGCGACAAGCTGGTCGCCAAGTTCGCCAACAAGTACAACGAGTTGAAAGCCATCGCCAAGGACGCCAAGCGCACCCCGCAAGAGCGTGAAGCGGCCCGTGCGGCGCTGCAAAAGCTGCCGCGCAATGCCAATCCGACGCGCCAGCGCAACCGCTGCGGCATCACCGGCCGTCCGCGTGGCACGTTCCGCCAGTTTGGTCTGGCCCGCACCAAGATTCGCGAACTGGCGTTCGCCGGCGAAATCCCCGGCGTCATCAAGGCCAGCTGGTAAGGCGCGAAGGAGGACCCCAAATGAGCATGAGTGATCCGATCGCCGACATGCTGACCCGCATCCGCAACGCGCAGATGGTCGAGAAGGCTTCGGTGTCGATGCCGGCCTCCAAGCTGAAGACCGCCATCGCGCAGGTGCTGAAAGACGAGGGTTACATCGACGGCTTCCAGATCAAGGAAGAAGGCGGCAAGAAAGAGCTCGAAATCGCGCTCAAGTATTACGCTGGCCGTCCGGTCATCGAGCGCATCGAGCGCGTCAGCCGCCCGGGCCTGCGCGTCTACCGGGGCGCCAAGGAGATCCCGCAGGTCATGAACGGCCTGGGGGTGGCCATCGTCACCACGCCCAAGGGCGTGATGACCGACCGCAAGGCACGCGCAGCCGGCGTCGGCGGCGAAGTGCTGTGCTACGTGGCCTGATGCGGGGCAGGAAGGAGCAAGACCCATGTCTCGTGTAGCAAAGGCAGCCATCACCATCCCGCAAGGCGTCGAGGTGGCGATTGGCCAGGAAAGCATCAACGTCAAGGGTGCGCTGGGGGCGCTGTCGCTGGCGCTGAACCCGCGCGTCAAGGTGGCGCAGGACGGCGGCAAGCTGACGTTTGCGCCGGTGGACGATTCGCGCGAGGCCGACGCCTTGAGCGGTACCGTGCGCCAGCTGGTCCACAACATGGTCATCGGCGTCAGCAAGGGCTTTGAGCGCAAGCTGACGCTGGTGGGCGTGGGCTACAAGGCCGCCGCCCAGGGCAACAAGCTCAACCTCAACATCGGGTTTTCGCACCCGGTGGAGATGGTTATGCCCGAAGGCATCAAGGTCGAGACCCCCTCGCCCACCGAGATCCTGATCAAGGGCGCCGACCGTCAGCGCGTCGGCCAGGTGGCCGCCGAGGTCCGGGCGGTGCGTCCCCCCGAGCCTTACAAGGGCAAGGGCATCCGTTACGCGGATGAGACGGTCGTCCTCAAAGAGACCAAGAAGAAGTAAGGAGCGCGCCCATGTTGAACAAGAAGGAACAGCGTCTGCGTCGCGCGCGCCAGACCCGCGTGCGCATCGCCCAGCAGGGCGCCGTGCGCCTGCAGGTGCACCGCACCAACCTGCACATTTACGCCAACATCATTTCACCCGACGGCAGCCGCGTGTTGGCCTCGGCCTCCACGCTGGAGCCGGAAGTGCGCGCGCAGCTGGGCGGCAAGGGCAAAGGCGGCAATGTGGCCGCGGCGACCCTCATCGGTCAGCGTATCGCCGAGAAGGCCAAGGCCGCTGGCATCGAGAAGGTGGCGTTCGACCGCTCGGGCTTCAAATACCACGGGCGCGTGAAGGCGCTGGCCGAAGCGGCACGTGCAGGCGGCCTGCAGTTTTGACGCATCAGGTGACGCAAATGGCAAAAATGCAAGCAAACGTCAAGACCGAAGGCAACGACGACGGCCTGCGGGAAAAGATGATCGCGGTCAACCGCGTGACCAAGGTGGTCAAGGGCGGCCGCATCATGGCCTTTGCGGCGCTGACCGTGGTCGGCGACGGCGACGGGCGCATCGGCATGGGCAAAGGCAAGGCCCGTGAGGTGCCCTCGGCGGTGCAAAAGGCGATGGAAGAAGCGCGCCGCTCGATGTTCAAGGTGTCGCTGAAGAACGGCACGCTGCACCACGAGGTGGTGGGCGAGCACGGCGCTTCGCGCGTGATCATGATGCCGGCGCCGAAGGGTACCGGCATCATCGCCGGCGGTCCGATGCGCGCGGTCTTCGAGGTCATGGGCATCACCGATGTGGTGGCCAAGAGCCACGGCTCGACCAACCCGTACAACCTGGTGCGCGCCACGCTGGATGCGTTGCGCAAGTCCACGACGCCGGCCGAGGTGGCTGCCAAGCGCGGCAAGTCGGTCGAAGAGATCGTGGGCGCCTGATGACAGGGGACATGCGATGACGACGACCACCCAAACCGTCAAGGTCAAGCTGGTGCGCAGCCCGATCGGCTGCAAGGAAAGCCACCGCGCCACGGTGCGCGGGCTGGGGCTGCGCCGGCTGGGCAGCGTGCGCGAGCTGCAGGACACCCCTGCGGTGCGCGGCATGATCAACAAGGTGAGCTACCTGGTGCAGGTGCTCTGATCCGGAGTGTCGTGATGGAACTCAACACCCTCAAGCCTGCCGCCGGCTCCAAGAAGCCGCGTCGCCGCGTTGGCCGCGGCATCGGCTCCGGGCTGGGCAAGACGGCGGGCCGTGGCCACAAGGGCCAGAAGTCACGTTCGGGCGGTTTCCATAAGGTCGGCTTCGAAGGCGGTCAGATGCCGCTGCAGCGCCGCCTGCCCAAGCGCGGCTTCAAGTCGCAGACGCTGAAGTTCAACGCCGAAGTCACGCTGGCCGATCTGCAAAAGCTCGGACAATCCGAGGTGGATCTGCTCGTGCTCAAGCAGGCGGGCCTGGTGCCGCTGCTGGCGCGCAAGGTCAAGGTCATCAAGACCGGTGAAATCAGCATCGCCGTCAAGCTCAACGGCGTGGCGGCCACCGCTGGCGCCAAGGCGGCCATCGAGGCCGCTGGCGGCAGCGTGGCCTGAGTGTTCGGCCGTCCCATCGACAGGACAAGCTCTCCGTGGCCACCAACGCGACCACTCTAGCCAAGACCGGCAAGTACGGTGATCTGGCGCGCCGGTTGTGGTTCCTGATCGGGGCCCTCGTGGTCTACCGCATCGGGGCCCACATCCCCGTGCCGGGCATCGACCCGGTGCAGCTCGAGCAGCTCTTCAAAGGGCAGCAGGGCGGCATCCTGAGCCTGTTCAACATGTTCTCGGGCGGGGCGCTGTCGCGCTTCACGGTGTTTGCGCTCGGGATCATGCCGTACATCTCGGCGTCGATCATCATGCAGTTGATGACGTACGTGGTGCCGGCGTTCGAACAGCTCAAAAAGGAAGGTGAAGCCGGTCGGCGCAAGATCACGCAGTACACGCGCTACGGTACGCTGGCACTGGCGGTGTTTCAGGCGCTGGGCATTGCGCTGGCGCTGGAGGCTTCACCGGGACTGGTGATTGCGCCGGGCCTGGGCTTTCGCTTCACCGCGGTGGTCAGCCTGGTGGCGGGCACGATGTTCCTGATGTGGCTGGGCGAGCAGATCACCGAGCGGGGCCTGGGCAACGGGATTTCGATCCTGATCTTTGCGGGGATCGTCGCGGGTCTGCCCAACGCGATCGGCGGCCTGCTGGAGCTGGTGCGCACGGGGGCGATGAGCATCCTGGTGGCGCTGTTCATCGTGGCGCTGGTGATCGTGGTGACCTACGGCGTGGTGTTCGTCGAGCGGGGTCAGCGCAAGATCCTGGTCAACTACGCGCGCCGCCAGGTTGGCAACCGCGTCTACGGGGGGCAATCCTCGCACCTGCCGCTGAAGCTCAACATGGCCGGCGTGATTCCGCCGATCTTTGCGTCGTCGATCATCCTGCTGCCCAGCACGCTGGTGAGCTGGATGAGCACCGGGGAAGGCACGCGTTGGCTGCGCGACCTGGCCGCGGCGCTGTCGCCGGGGCAGCCGGTGTACGTGGCGCTGTATGCGGCTGCGATCGTCTTTTTCTGCTTCTTCTATACGGCGCTCGTGTTCAACAGTCGCGAGACGGCCGATAACCTGAAGAAGAGCGGGGCGTTCGTGCCGGGCATTCGTCCGGGTGAGCAGACTGCCCGCTACATCGACCGCATCCTGCTGCGGCTGACGTTCATCGGCGCGATCTACATCACGCTGGTGTGCCTGCTGCCGGAATTCCTGATCCTGAAGTACAACGTGCCGTTTTACTTCGGGGGCACGTCGCTGCTGATCATCGTCGTGGTCACGATGGACTTCATGGCCCAGGTGCAGAACTACATGATGTCGCAGCAGTACGAATCGTTGTTGAAAAAGGCCTCGTTCAAGGCCACGGGTGCGTGAGGACATGGCGAAGGACGATGTCATCGAAATGCAGGGCGAGGTGATCGAGAACCTGCCCAACGCGACGTTTCGCGTGCGGCTGGAAAACGGTCACGTCGTGCTCGGGCATATCTCGGGCAAGATGCGCATGCACTACATCCGCATCCTGCCCGGCGACAAGGTCAAGGTCGAGCTGACGCCGTACGACCTGACGCGTGCCCGCATCGTCTTCCGCGCCAAGTGAGGCGGCGCCCACCCTGTTGATTTCTAGGAGAAACCCATGCGCGTTTCGGCTTCCGTCAAGAAAATGTGCCGCAACTGCAAGATCATCCGCCGCCACGGCGTGGTGCGCGTGATCTGCAGCGATCCGCGTCACAAGCAGCGTCAAGGCTGAGTTTTGCGAGGACCATCATGGCACGTATCGCCGGCATCAACATCCCGCCGCACAAGCACGCCGAGATTGGGCTGACCGCCATCTACGGCATCGGCCGCACCCGCGCGCGCCAGATCTGCGACGCCTGCGGCATCCCGTATTCGAAGAAGATCAAGGATCTGACCGACGCCGAGCTGGAAAAGATCCGCGAGCAGGTTGGCCGTTTCACCATCGAGGGCGACCTGCGCCGCGAGGTGACGATGAACATCAAGCGCTTGATGGACATCGGCTGCTACCGTGGTTTCCGTCACCGCCGGGGCCTGCCCGTGCGCGGCCAGCGTACCAAGACCAACGCGCGCACGCGCAAGGGTCCGCGCCGCGCCGCCCAGCCTCTGAAGAAGTAATCCGCACGAAAGACAGTCATGGCCAAAGCTCCGACCGCCAACGCCGCGGCGCGTGTGCGCAAGAAGGTCCGCAAGAACATCGCGGACGGTGTGGCGCACGTGCACGCCTCGTTCAACAACACCATCATCACCATCACCGACCGTCAGGGCAACGCGATCGCGTGGTCGTCGGCCGGTGGCCAAGGCTTCAAGGGCTCGCGCAAGTCCACGCCGTTTGCGGCCCAGGTCGCCGCCGAGGCGGCCGGCCGTGCCGCGATGGAGCAGGGCATCAAGAACCTGGACGTCGAAATCAAGGGCCCCGGGCCGGGTCGTGAATCGTCGGTGCGCGCGCTGGGGGCGCTGGGCATTCGCATCACGTCGATTTCGGACGTGACGCCGATCCCGCACAACGGCTGCCGCCCGCCCAAGCGTCGGCGCATCTGAGGCTGCGCGCGCGCCCACCTGGGCGCCGCGCCTTGGTTATTTGCGCTACAATAGAAAGCTTTTCATGAAGTCTAGGCTGGGCAGGCTTAGCCCTGCGCGGCTGCTTCGATGAGGACCACCGCCAGCTCTGACCCCGTCGGGTCTGTGTTGATGCTCCGACGGTTCCGGGGCTGGCTCCCGCAGCAAGAAGGCTGCGGCAGATTGGAAAGGACGACCAGTGGCACGTTATCTCGGCCCCAAGGCCAAACTCTCTCGCCGCGAAGGCACCGACCTGTTTCTGAAGAGCGCGCGCCGTTCGATCAGCGACAAGTCGAAGTTCGAAACCAAGCCTGGCCAGCATGGCCGCACCTCGGGTTCGCGCACGTCCGATTTCGGATTGCAGCTGCGCGAAAAACAAAAGGTCAAGCGCATGTACGGCGTGCTGGAGCGTCAGTTCCGCCGCTACTTTGCCGAGGCCGACCGCCGTCGGGGCAACACCGGCACCAACCTGCTGTCGATTCTGGAGTCGCGGCTGGACAACGTGGTCTACCGCATGGGCTTTGCCTCGACTCGCGCCGAGGCGCGTCAGCTCGTCTCGCACAAAGCCATCGCGGTCAATGGCCAGACGGTCAACATCCCGTCGTATCTGGTCAAGCCGGGCGACGTGATCGCCGTGCGCGAGAAGGCGCGCAACCAGGCCCGCGTCAAGGAAGCGCTGGAGCTGGCCAAGCAGATCGGCTTTCCCGCTTGGGTCGAGGTGGCGGTCGACAAGTGCGAAGGGGTGTTCAAGAAAGTGCCCGACCGCGACGAATTCGGTGCCGACATCAACGAATCGCTGATCGTCGAGCTGTACTCGCGTTGATCGGGCGTGTGCCGCTGAACCAACCCGGATCCCGTGGCGAGCGGGGTCCGGGATTTTGTGCTCCAACGGCCTCGACCGGCCCATGAGCCGAGGGTAAGGAAGGAAGTCCGAATGCTGAATAACCTGCTCAAACCCAAGACCATCCACGTCGAGCGCATCTCGGCCAACCGCGCGGAGGTGACGCTGGAGCCCTTCGAGCGGGGCTTCGGGCACACGCTGGGCAATGCGCTGCGGCGCGTGCTGCTGTCGTCGATGGTCGGGCACGCGCCGACCGAGGTCACGATCGCCGGGGTGCTGCACGAGTTTTCCACCATTGAAGGGGTGCAGGAAGACGTCGTGCACATCCTGCTCAACCTCAAGGGCGTGGTGTTCAAGCTGCACAACCGCGATGAGGTCACGCTGAGCCTGCGCAAGGAGGGCGAGGGCGTGGTCAAGGCCAGCGACATCCAGACCCCGCACGATGTCGAAATCCTCAACCCCGACCACGTGATCGCCACGCTGGCCCCGGGTGCCAAGCTCGACATGCAGATCAAGGTCGAAAAGGGCCGCGGCTATGTGCCGGGCAACGTGCGCAAGGGCGACGAGCATCGCAACAGCATCGGGCGCATTGTGCTGGATGCGTCGTTCTCACCGATCAAGCGCGTCAGCTACGCGGTGGAAAATGCCCGCGTCGAGCAGCGCACCGATCTGGACAAGCTGGTGCTGGATATCGAAACCAACGGCTCGATCGGGCCGGAGGAGGCGGTGCGCGCGGCGGCCAAGATTCTGGTCGAGCAGCTGTCGGTGTTTGCGCAGCTGGAAGGCGGCACGGCGTTTGACAGCGCGCCGGCGAGCAAGCCCGGTGCGCCGGCGTTCGACCCGATCCTGCTGCGTCCGGTCGATGAGCTGGAGCTGACCGTGCGCTCGGCCAACTGCCTGAAGGCTGAAAACATCTACTACATCGGTGACCTGATCCAGCGCACCGAAAACGAGCTGCTCAAAACCCCGAACCTCGGGCGCAAGTCGCTCAACGAAATCAAGGAAGTGCTGGCCTCGCGTGGCCTGACGCTGGGCATGAAGCTGGAGAACTGGCCGCCGGCCGGGCTCGAGAAGCACTGACCGCACGTTTTTTCTCAACCTGTGACCCCCGGCGGTACCTGATCCGGCCGCCGGCGATGACAACGAAAGGAGTATTCCCATGCGTCACGGACACGGACTGCGCAAGCTCAACCGCACCAGCGCGCACCGGCAGGCCATGCTGCGCAACATGGCCAACTCGCTGCTCAAACACGAGGCGATCAAGACCACGCTGCCCAAGGCCAAGGAATTGCGCCGCGTCGTCGAGCCGTTGATCACGCTGGCCAAGAAGCCGTCGCTGGCCAACCGCCGTCTGGCGTTTGACCGTCTGCGTGACCGCGAGACGGTGGTCAAACTGTTCAACGAGCTGGGGCCGCGCTACCAGAACCGCCCGGGCGGCTATACGCGCATCCTGAAGATGGGTTTTCGGGTTGGCGACAACGCGCCGATGGCGTATATGGAGTTGGTCGACCGTCCCGAGCCGGCCGCCGAAACCGGCCCCGAGCAGGGTGCTGACAAGGCGGAATAAGTCTTGCTATAATCGCTTTCTCTGACGCGCGGTGGAGCAGTCTGGTAGCTCGTTGGGCTCATAACCCAAAGGTCGGTGGTTCAAATCCACCCCGCGCAACCAAAACAGCAGCCCGCTGATCGGCAACGATCAGCGGGCTTTTATGTCGTGGGGCGGGCATGGCCGCTGCGGGGCGGCTGCGGATCTCCGGTGCTCAGTGCGCCGTGGGCATCACGAAGGAGGCGCCTTGGGGCGTGCTTTGCGGCCAGCGCTGCATGACGCTTTTTTGCCGGGTGTAAAAGCGCACGGCCTCCTCGCCATAGACGTGCAGGTCGCCAAACAGGCTCGCTTTCCAGCCACCAAAGCCGTGCCAGGCCATCGGCACCGGGATGGGGATGTTGATGCCGACCATGCCAACCTGGATGCGGCGCGCGAATTCCCGTGCCGTGTGGCCATCGCGCGTGAAGCAGGCCACGCCGTTGGCATAGGGATGTTGGTGGATCAGCGCCACGGCATCGTCCAGCGTCGGCACGCGCACGCAGGACAGCACCGGCCCGAAAATTTCCTCGCGCCAGACCGTCATGTGCGGCTGCACATGATCCAGCAAGGTGCCCCCGAGCCAGAATCCACCCTCGCAGCCCGCGCCTGCCTCAGCCGGGTCGAAGCGGCGGCCATCGACGAGCAGCTGGGCGCCTTCGCGCACGCCGAGCTCGATCAGGTCGGCGATGCGCTGACGCGCTGCGGCCGTGACGATCGGCCCCATCTCGGCCTGCGGGTCCAGGCCTTGGCGCACCTTCAGCGCACGCGTGCGCTGCACCAGCGCGGGCAGGATGCGATCGGCCACCTCGCCCACCAGTACGGCCACCGAGATGGCCATGCAGCGCTCGCCGGCCGAGCCGAACGCCGCGCCGATCAGCGCATCGACGGCTTGCTCCAAATCCGCGTCGGGCAGCACGACCATGTGATTTTTGGCGCCGCCCAGCGCCTGCACGCGCTTGCCCTGCGCCGCACCGGTGGCGTACAGCTGGCGCGCCACGGCGGTGGAGCCGACAAAGCTCAACGCCGCCACGTCGGGGTGGTGCAGCAACGCCTCTACCGCGTCCTTGTCGCCTTGCACCACATTGAAGACCCCATCGGGCAGCCCGGCTTCGCGCAGCAGCTCGGCCAGCAGCAGCGAAGGCGTGGGATCCAGCGGACTGGGCTTGAGCACGAAGGTGTTGCCGCAGGCCAGTGCCAGCGGAAACATCCACATCGGCACCATGGCCGGGAAGTTGAACGGGGTGATGCCTGCCACCACGCCCAGCGGCTGGCGCACGGTCCAGTTGTCGATGCCGCTGGAGACCTGTTCGGTGTAGTCGCCCTTGAGCAGCTGCGCGATGCCGCAGGCAAATTCGACGATCTCGATGCCGCGCGTGACCTCGCCGCGCGCATCGGCCAGCACCTTGCCGTGCTCGGCGGTGATGGCGCGTGCCAGTTCGTCGTGGTGCCGGTGCAGCAGCTCCAGAAAGCGAAACAGCACGCGCGCGCGCCGGATCGGCGGGGTGTCGGCCCAGGCCGGCCAGGCCGCGGCGGCAGCACGGACGGCCGCATCGACGTCGGCAGGTTGCGCCAGCACCACGCGGGCCGTGACGGCGCCGGTGGCCGGGTTGGTGACGGGCTGGGTGCGATCGCCGTGGCCGGGGTGGCGACGGCCGTCGATCCAATGGGCAAGGGTGGGCACGGTGTTCATGGCCGCGCAGTCTAAAGAGGGGGTGCATGGACCACAAGGCCAGCCGATTGAACGGATTGTTCGTTTGGGTGAACAATGCAGCCGATGCAACGTTCATCCAAAACCGAGTGGTGGGGGCACGTGCACTGGTTGACGGTGCTGGCCACGCAGGGCAGTTACACCGCCGCGGCGCGCCGCCTGGGCGTCAGCAAGGCGGCGGTCAGTCAACGCATCGCCGAGCTGGAACGCGCCGCCGGGGTGCTGCTGGTGCGCCGCACCACACGCAGTGTGCGCTTGACCGAGGCCGGCCAGCGCCTGGTGGAGGAAGTGGCCGGCGCCTACGCGCAGATCGAGCAGGGTTGGGCACGGGTGCGCGACCTGGCTGGGCAGCCCAGCGGACGGGTGCGGCTGACGGCGCCGGTGGCGCTGGCGCGCCAGGTGCTGGTGCCGCTGTTGGCCGAATTCGCCCGCGCCCACCCGCGGGTGCGCCTGGAGCTGGATCTGTCGGATCGCCTGGTGTCGCTGGCGGCCGAGGGCTTCGACCTGGCGGTGCGCCACACCTTTGCCGCGCCCGATACGCACGTGGCCTGGCGGCTGTGCGCGACGCGCTCGGTGCTGGTGGCCGCTGCGGACTACCTGCGCACCGCTGGGGTGCCGCAGCATCCGTTGGAGCTGGCACAGCACGCCTGCCTGCACTACCCTCGTCCGGGCGCCCGTGCGCTGTGGACCTTCGAGCCGGTGGGGCAGGCCGCGGCGGCACACCGGATCACGGTCCCGGTCGATGGCCCGCTGGCGGCCAACAACAGCGAAGCCTTGCGTGATGCCGCCCTGGCTGGCCTGGGCATCGCGCTGGTGCCGGACTTCAGCGCCCGCGCCGCGGTGCAGGCCGGCACGCTGCAGGAGGTGCTGCCTGCCTGGCGAGCGGTGGATGTGTTCGCGCCGGCGATCTGGGCCATCCGGCCGTGGTCGCAGCATGTCCCGTCGGCGGTGGCGGCGTTGGTGGCCCATCTGCGCGCCCGGCTCGGGGCGGCCGATCAGGTGTAGGCTCCGCTGCGTGCCAGCGCCTCGTCGACCAACTCCACCCAGTGGCGCACCGGCCGCGCGGTGCCGGCTTGCAGGTGGGTGATGCAACCGATGTTGGCCGACACGATCACCTGCGGATCGTTGGCGGCGTGCAGGTGCTGCAGCTTGCGCGCGCGCAGCCGGTCGGCCAGCTCGGCCTGCAGAAGGCTGTAGGTGCCGGCCGAGCCGCAGCACAGGTGGCTCTCGGCGGGCAGGGTCACGGCAAAGCCCAGCGCGCGCAGGCCCGCCTCCACCCCGCCGCGCAGGCGTTGGCCGTGCTGGAGCGTGCAGGGGGGGTGATAGGCCAGCCGCTGCGGCACGCCCGCTGGCAGCGTGGAACCCAGGCGCTGCTGCCAGGCGGGGACCAGTTCGGGCAGCAGCTCGCTGAGGTCGCGCGCCAGCGCGCTGATGCGCGCAGCCTTGGCGGCGTAGAGCGGGTCGTGGCGCAGCTGGTGGCCGTAGTCCTTCACCGTTACGCCGCAGCCCGAGGCATTGATGACGATGGCCTCCACGCCCGGTGAGCCATCGCTCGGCTCGATGTACGGCCACCAGGCGTCGATGTTGGTGCGCATGTCGGCCAGCACGCCCAGCGGGTCATCCAGATGCAGGCGGATCGCCCCGCAGCAGCCGGCCTTGGGCGCCACCACCACCTGCAGGCCGGCGGCGTCCAGCACGCGCGCGGTGGCGGCGTTGATGGTGGGCAGCATGGCGGGTTGCACGCAGCCGGCCAGCAAGAGTACGCGGCGCGCGTGCGTGCGCCGCGGCCAGGCGCCCGGACGGCGCCGCGGGGGGACTTTGGCGCGCAGACGGGGCGGCAGCCACGGACGCAGCCATTGTCCCAGCCGCATCGCCGGCCCGAACAGCGGCGAGGTCAGCCCATGGCGCAGCAGGGCGCGCAGCAGACGCTGCGGTGCCGGCCGGGTGATGCGCTGTTGCGCGACTTTGCGCCCGATGTCGAGCAGGTGGCCGTAGTCGACGCCGCTGGGGCAGGTGGTTTCGCAGTTGCGGCAGGTCAGGCAGCGGTCCAGGTGTTGCTGGGTGGCGTGCGTCACCGGCGCACCCTCCAGCATTTGCTTGATCAGGTAGATGCGTCCACGCGGGCCGTCCAGCTCGTCGCCCAGCAGCTGGTAGGTCGGACAGGTGGCGGTGCAAAAGCCACAATGCACGCAGCGGCGCAGGATGGCGTCGGCCTCCTGGCCGTCCGGGGTGCCGGCGAATTCGGGGGCAAGGCGGGTCTGCATCGGAGCTCAGGCCAGGCGCAACCGGTGCGCAAAAACATGATGGGGATCGAACGCGGCGCACACGCGCCGCTGCAGGGCGGCCAACGTCGGCGCCGGCTGTGCCAGGCGCGGGGCGGCCTGTGGCGCATCGGCCGGGGGCCGAAACAACGTGGCGTGTCCGCCTGCCTGCTGTGCCCAGCTTTGCAGTGCGGCACCCTGCTCGAACGGCGCCCAAACCCAGCGCTGGGCGCCGAACCATTCGACCAACGTCGTGGTGGGCAGCGGGCCCCAGGGTGTCGTGGCTGCAACGGCCAGCCGCCATAGCCCGTGCGCCGGGCTGGGGGCGGTGGCGAGGAAGGGGTGGGTGTGCTCGCGCAGCCCGTGCCACAGCGCGGCGGCGGTGGCCGGCTCGACCTGCGTCCCGTCGGCTTCGCGCAGCAGGCGCGCGCAGGCAGCGTCCACCGCCGCCGCCGCTCCCCGCAAACGCAGCCACAGTGCGCCGCCCGAATCGTCCGGGATCCACGCGCTGGCGTTCAGAGGCAGCGGCTGCGCGCGCCACTGCGCCAACCGCTGCAGGGCGGCTTCTGCCGCCATGGGCAGGCGCAGCGTGACTTCCCCAGGCGGCCGTGGCAGCACCTTCAGCGCCACTTCGGTCAGCACGCCCAGGCTGCCCAGGCTGCCGGCCAGCAGACGGCTGATGTCGTAGCCGGCCACGTTTTTCATCACTTCGCCCCCGAAGAACAGATCCTCGCCGCGGCCGTTGAGCATGCGCACGCCCAGCACGTAATCGCGCACCGCGCCGACGGCGGCGCGCGCCGGGCCGGCCAGGCCTGCGGCCACCATGCCCCCCACGGTGGCACCGGGGCCGAAGTGGGGTGGCTCGAACGGCAGCTCCTGCCCGTGCTGGGCCAGCAGGGTCTCCAACTCGGCCAGCGGGGTGCCGGCGCGCGCGCGCACCACCAGTTCCGTGGGCTCGTAGCGCACGATACCGCGCCACGCACGCGTGTCCAGCGTCTCGATCCGGTCGTCGGTCGGCAGCGGCTCGCCGTAAAAGGCCTTGCTGGCGCCGCCGCGCACGGCCAGCCGCACCCCACGCGCGGCGGCGCTGCGGATGCGTTGGGCCCAATGGGCCAGCAGGGCTTCGTCGGCGGGGTCAGGGCTTGGCGCGCTCATGGGCGCGTATCGTAGCGGGGCCGCCGTTTGCGCCCAAGTGAAGATTTTGCTCAAGCGCCGTGAAGAAGGCGCTCTAGTTCAGGCGGTTTGGCCGCTGGCCTACACTCCCGGGCCATGCTGTGGGTCAAAACTTTTCATATCGTCTTTGTCGCCAGCTGGTTTGCGGGGCTGTTTTACTTGCCGCGCATCTTCGTCAACCTGGCGCTGGTGCCGGCCGACAGCAGTGCCGAGCGTGAACGGCTGCTGCTGATGGCGCGCAAGCTGCTGCGGTTCATGACGCTGCTGGCCGTGCCCGCCTTGGGGCTAGGGCTGTGGCTGTGGCTGGGTTATGGCATCGGCCGTGGGCCGGGCAACGGCTGGCTGCATGCCAAGCTGGCCGTGGTGTTGGTTCTGCTGGGTTATCACCACGCCTGCGCGCGCCTGCTGCGCTCTTTTGAAGAGGGGCGCAACCAGCGCAGCCATGTGTGGTTCCGCTGGTTCAACGAGCTGCCGGTGCTGCTGCTGGTGGTGGCGGTGGCGCTGGTGGTGGTCAAGCCCTTCTGAAGCGATGGGCCGCCGTCCGGCGCGTCCCCACGCCAGCGTGGAGCGGAGGGTGCGGCACGGCTCGCTGGCCTGGCCTTTGCTCGGCGGCTACACGCTGCTGGTGCTGTACGCCAGCCTGTATCCGTTTGAGGGCTGGCGCGACCAGGGCGTGGCGCCGTGGGCGTTTTTGCTGGCGCCGTGGCCGCGCTACCTGACGCGCTTCGATGTGCTGAGCAACCTGGCCGGCTACGTGCCGCTGGGCTTGCTGGCGACGGTGGCGCTGGCGCGCTCGGGCATGGGGCGGGCCGCGGGGTGGCTGGGCTGGCTGGCGCCAGCGTTGCTGTCGCTCCTGCTGGAGGGCTTGCAGAGCTATTTGCCGCGGCGGGTGCCGTCGCAGGCCGACTGGCTGCTCAACACGGCCGGCGCCGGGCTGGGTGCGCTGCTGGCGTGGGCTTTGTTGCGCGGGCGGCTGTTGGGCTCGTGGATGCAGTTTCGGCAGGCCTGGCAGCAGCCGGGGGCGCAGCCGGCCTGGGCGCTGCTGCTGCTGTGGCCGGCGGCGGTGCTGGTGCCGGCTCCGGTGCCGTTGGGGGTGGGGCACGGCTGGCCGGCGCTGGAGGCGGCGCTGCACGAGGCCCTGGCCGCCACGCCGTGGCAGCACTGGCTGCCGCCCCCCAGTGCGGCCGTGCCGCCCAGCCCGCTGGGCGAGGCCGCATTGGTCGCGCTGGCGGTGCTGCTGCCCCTGTTGCTGGGCTACGCAAGCCTGCGCCAGCGGTGGCAGCGCGCGCTGTGGGCGCTGCTGCTGGCGGTGTTGGCCCTGGCGCTGGGGACGATGACCTCGGCGCTGGCGTTGGGCCCGATCCACGCCGCCGCCTGGCTGACACCGGCGGTGCAAGCCGGTCTGGTGGCCGCCGCGGGGATGGGCGTGCTGGCGTTGGCGCTGGGCGCGCGCGCGGCGGCGGTGGCCGCGCTGCTGGTGGGCGCCGTGATGCTGACCCTGCTCAACCGTGCGCCGCCGCCGCCCTACCTGGCCGAGTGGATGCGACCCTGGGACGATGTCCGCTTCCTGCATCTGCATGGCGTGCTGCGCGGCTGGAACGTGGCCTGGCCGCTGCTGGCGATGGGGGCGGCGCTGCGGCTGGCGCTGGCCCCCTACAATCCACGCCCATGAGCGAACCTGCCGCGCCGGGCTATTACCGGCACCATATCTTTTTCTGCCTCAACGAGCGCGAAGGGGGCCAGGCCTGCTGCGCGCAGCATGGCGCCCAGCAGGCGTTTGAGCACTGCAAGGCGCGCGTCAAGGCGCTGGGGCTGGCCGGGCCGGGTCAGGTGCGGGTCAACCGTGCCGGCTGCCTGGACCGCTGCGCCGGCGGGCCGGTGGCGGTGGTTTATCCGGAAGGCGTCTGGTACACCTACGTCGACCAGGCCGACATCGACGAGATCGTCAGCTCGCACCTGCGCGACGGGGTGGTGGTCGAACGGCTGCGGCTGCCGCCGGAGGTCGGTCGCTGAAGGTGCCCGCGCCGATGAACGCGCACACCGAGACGCGCCTCATCCCCGGCCCCGCGGGTGTGCTGGAGCTGGCGCTGGACCATCCAGCGCAGCAAGCCGCCGGCGTGGCGGTCCTTGCCCACCCTCATCCGCTGTTTGGCGGCACGCTGCACAACAAGGTGGTGCAAACCCTGGCGCGCGCCTGCGTGCAGCAGGGCTGGTGCGCGGTGCGTTTCAACTTCCGCGGGGTGGGGGCCAGCTCCGGGGTGCACGACCACGGCGTGGGCGAAGTCGACGATCTGCTCGCCGTGGTGCAGGCGGTGGCGGCCGACGGGCCACTGGTGTTGGGCGGCTTTTCGTTCGGCGGCTATGTGGCGGCGTGTGCCGCGCAGCGGTTGATGGCGTCGCGGGTGCCGCAGGCGCTGGTGCTGGTGGGGCCGGCGGCCAGCCGCTTTGTCCTGCCGACGTTGGCCGACGAGCTGGCGGCGCGCACGCTGATCGTGCACGGGGAGCAGGACGACACCGTGCCGCTGGCGGCGGTGCTGGACTGGGCGCGTCCGCAAAGCCTGCCGGTGACAGTGGTGCCCGGTGGGGAACATTTTTTTCACGGCCGCCTGCCGCTGCTGAAGCGGCTGGTGATGCAGCACCTGCGTGCGCTGGCGTGAAGGCATGGGGCTTAGCGCCCAGAGGACGCGCGGGAGGTCAAGGGTTGACGGAGCGGGGATGAAGGCAATCATCGTCGAGGTCGGGCTGCGCCGGTGGGGGCGCGGGGGTTGGCAGGCGCTGGGGTTGGCGCTGGCGCTGCTGTGGGCCGTGGCCATCGGGGGCGCGCGCATGGCGCACGCGCAGACGCCCACGCCGCCTGAAATCGCCGCGCGGGCCTGGTTGCTGTACGACGCCACGTCAGGTCAGATCCTGGCGGCCAAGGATCCGGATGAGCGGGTCGAGCCAGCGTCGCTGACCAAGCTGATGACGGCCTACCTGGTCTTCGATGCGCTCCAGGCCGGCCGTCTGTCGCTGCAGCAGACGCTGCCGGTCAGCGAGCGGGCCTGGAAGATGCCGGGCTCGCGCATGTTCATCGAGCCGCGCATGCAGGTCCCGGTGGAAGATCTGCTCAAGGGCATGATCGTGCAGTCTGGCAACGATGCCACGGTGGCGCTGGCCGAGGGGGTGGCCGGCTCGGTGGAGCGTTTTGTCGAGCTGATGAACCAGCAGGCGCGTGCACTTGGGCTGACGCGCACCACCTACAAAAATCCCGAGGGCCTGACCGCCCCGGGGCACCTGACCACCGCGCGTGATCTGGCCACGCTGGCGGCGCGGCTGATGCAGGACTTTCCGCAGTACGTCGGCTACTACGCGATCCAACGTTACCGCTACCCGGGCACCCCGGCGGCCAACGAGACCAACCGCAACCTGCTGCTGTTCCGCGATCCCACCGTCGATGGTCTGAAGACGGGCCACACCGCGGCAGCCGGCTACTGCCTGGTGGCCACCGCGCGGCGGCCGGTGCCCGGGCTGGGAGAGGGGCCGGCGGGTCAGCGACGCCTGATCAGCGTGGTGCTGGGGGCGGCCAGCGAAAATGCGCGCGCGGTGGAGAGCCAGAAGCTGCTCAACTGGGGTTACACGGCGTTTGAGGCCGTGCGGCTGAGCGCGCCGGGGGCACCCGTGGCCACCCCGCCGGTGTGGAAAGGGCGCAGCAGCACGGTCAAGCTCGGGCGTGCGCAAGGGGTGGTGGTGGCCGTGCCGGCCGGGCTGGCCAAGGGGCTGCGCACCGAGCTGGTGCGTCCTGACCCTTTGGTGGCGCCGCTGCAGGCGGGGCAGCCGCTGGGCACGCTGCGCGTGCTGTCGGCCGGCGGGGAGCCGTTGGCCGAGGTGCCGTTGCAGGTTCTGGAGACGGTGGAGGAAGCCGGGTTGCTCGGGCGGCTATGGGGGGCGTTGCGGCTGTGGATCCGTTGAGGCCGCCGGGCTGAGGGGCCACGGCTGAGCTTGCCCTTGCAGGGTCGCCCTTGCATGGGCGATGCTGCCATGCTACCATTGAGGGCTTTTCGGAACGATCTTTCCGAAGGGTCAATCGAATCTTTTCGCGTTTAGGGACGATATGCCAACCATCAACCAACTCGTTCGCCACGGGCGCACGGCGGAACGCCCCAAATCCAAGAGCCCGGCGATGCAGAACTGCCCGCAGCGGCGCGGGGTGTGCACCCGGGTGTACACCACGACGCCCAAGAAGCCGAACTCGGCGCTGCGCAAGGTCGCCAAGGTGCGTCTGACCAACGGTTTTGAGGTCATCTCCTACATCGGCGGTGAAGGCCACAATCTGCAGGAGCACAGCGTGGTGCTGGTGCGCGGCGGCCGTGTGAAGGACCTGCCAGGTGTGCGCTACCACATCGTGCGTGGCTCGCTGGACCTGCAAGGCGTCAAGGACCGCAAGCAGGGTCGCTCCAAATACGGTGCCAAGCGGCCGAAGAAGGCCTGACAGGCGCTGTTTCATGCGTGCGCAGGCCGTCGTGGTTCACACGGCTGTCACGCCTCGGTGTCGAAATGCTGGGTTTGGCGAGCGTTTCGACAGGGTGACCCCGCGCAGGGCGCGGAGGTCGAGTAAGTGAGGCCCCGTCGGTTGGGTTCTCGCGGTCGGCCCGCCAAAGGCCGCCAACTGAAGCAAAAAGGACATCATCATGCCACGTCGTCGCGAAGTCCCCAAACGCGAAATCCTGCCGGATCCGAAGTACGGCAACGTCGAGCTCTCCAAGTTCATGAACGTCATCATGGAGAGCGGCAAAAAAGCGGTGGCTGAGCGCATCGTCTACGGTGCGCTGGAGCACATCGAGAAGAAGACCGGCAAAGACCCGCTGGAGATCTTCTCCACCGCCATCAACAATGTCAAACCGCTGGTGGAGGTCAAGTCCCGCCGTGTCGGTGGCGCCAACTACCAGGTGCCGGTGGAAGTGCGGCCGGTGCGCCGCCTGGCGCTGTCGATGCGCTGGATCAAGCAGGCCGCGCGCAAGCGCAGCGAGAAATCGATGGCGCTGCGCCTGGCCAACGAGCTGATCGAAGCCACCGAGGGCCGCGGTGGCGCGATGAAGAAGCGCGACGAAGTGCACCGCATGGCCGAGGCCAACAAGGCCTTCAGCCACTTCCGCTTCTGACCCGCCGGCCCGACCCGTCCGCCGTCGGTTCCACGTCAAGCCCGCCGCCCCATCCCCTGGTGTCCCGGACGGCGGGCTTGGCCCATTGAGCATCTGGAGCTTTTCCCATGGCACGTACCACGCCCATCGAGCGTTACCGCAACATCGGCATCTCGGCGCACATCGACGCCGGCAAGACCACCACCACCGAGCGCATCCTGTACTACACCGGCGTCAACCACAAGCTGGGCGAGGTGCACGATGGTGCCGCCACCATGGACTGGATGGAGCAGGAGCAGGAGCGCGGCATCACCATCACGTCGGCCGCCACCACCTGCTACTGGCGCGGCATGGATCTGAACTACCCCGAGCATCGCTTCAACATCATCGACACGCCCGGCCACGTGGACTTCACGATCGAGGTCGAGCGCTCGATGCGCGTGCTGGACGGGGCCTGCATGGTGTACTGCGCCGTCGGTGGCGTGCAGCCGCAGTCGGAGACCGTCTGGCGTCAGGCCAACAAGTACCGCGTGCCGCGCCTGGCCTTCGTCAACAAGATGGACCGCGTTGGCGCCAACTTCTTCAAGGTCTACGAGCAGATCAAGACGCGCCTGAAGGGCAACCCGGTGCCGGTGGTCATTCCGATCGGCGCCGAAGACAACTTCCAGGGCGTGGTGGACCTGATCAAAATGAAGGCCATCTACTGGGATGACGCCACCCAGGGCATGAAGTTCGAATACCGCGACATTCCGGCCGAGCTGGTCGAGCAGGCCAACGAGTGGCGCGAAAAGATGGTCGAAGCCGCCGCCGAGGCCAGCGAGGAGCTGATGAACAAATACCTCGAAACTGGCGAGCTGACCGAAGACGAGATCATCGCCGGGCTGCGCCAGCGCACCATCGCGGTGGAGATCCAGCCGATGCTGTGCGGCACGGCGTTTCGCAACAAGGGCGTGCAGCGCATGCTGGATGCGGTCATCCAGTTCCTGCCCTCGCCGGTGGACATCCCGCCGGTCAAAGGCACGGACGAAAACGGCAACGAGACCAGCCGTCGCGCCGACGACGACGAGAAGCTGTCGGCGCTGGCGTTCAAGCTGATGAGCGACCCGTACGTCGGCCAGCTGACCTTCGTGCGCGTGTACTCCGGCGTGCTGCGCAAGGGCGACACCGTTTACAACTCGGTCAAGGGCAAGAAGGAGCGCATCGGCCGCATCGTGCAGATGCACGCCAACAACCGCAACGAGATCGAGGAAATCCGCGCCGGCGACATCGCCGCCTGCGTGGGCCTGAAGGAAGTCACCACCGGCGAGACGCTGTGCGATCCGTCCGCGCCGATCGTGCTGGAGCGCATGCAGTTCCCCGAGCCGGTGATCGCCCAGGCCGTGGAGCCCAAGGCCAAGGCCGATCAGGAGAAGATGGGCATCGCGCTGAGCCGCCTGGCGGCCGAAGACCCCTCGCTGCGTGTCTACACCGACGAGGAGTCCGGCCAGACCATCATCGCCGGCATGGGCGAGCTGCACCTGGAAATCATCGTCGACCGCATGAAGCGCGAATTCGGCGTGGAGGCCAACGTCGGCAAGCCCCAGGTGGCCTACCGTGAAACCATCCGCAGCACGGTCGAGGAGGCCGAGGGCAAGTTCGTGCGCCAGTCGGGCGGCAAGGGTCAGTACGGTCACGTGGTGTTCAAGATCGAACCCAACGAGCCCGGCAAGGGCTTTGAGTTCATCGACGCCATCAAGGGGGGCGTGGTGCCGCGCGAGTACATTCCGGCGGTGCAAAAAGGCGTCGAAGAGGCGATGCAGACCGGCGTGCTGGCTGGCTACCCGGTGGTCGATGTCAAGGTCACGCTGCACTTCGGTTCGTACCACGAGGTCGACTCCTCGGAGCAGGCGTTCAAGATGGCGGCCATCTTCGGCTTCAAGGAAGGCTGCAAGAAGGCCAACCCGGTGATCCTGGA
Source organism: Tepidimonas sp. (assembly GCA_025054905.1). GTDB lineage: Bacteria > Pseudomonadota > Gammaproteobacteria > Burkholderiales > Burkholderiaceae_C > Tepidimonas. The sequence goes on along the minus strand of JANWZF010000297.1, from coordinate 545 downwards.
GCCGATGATGTCGGTGGAGGTGGAAACCCCCGAGGAATACGCCGGCAACGTGATGGGCGACCTGTCGTCGCGCCGGGGCATGGTGCAGGGCATGGACGATCTGCCGGGCGGCGGCAAGGTCATCCGAGCCGAGGTGCCGCTGTCGGAGATGTTCGGTTACTCCACGACGCTGCGCTCGATGTCGCAGGGCCGCGCCACCTACACGATGGAGTTCAAGCACTACGCCGAGGCGCCGCGCAACATCCAGGAGCAAATCATCGCCGCGCGCGCCAAGTAAAGCGCTGCGTTGGCCGTCTGCGGCACCGCCCCGTGTGGGCGGTGGGCCGGCTGCCCGTGGCCGGCCCGGGCCGCAGACGTAAACCGCAGGCACGGGCGAGCGTTCTTTGATCGGAAAGGCTTTCGCAATGGCAAAGGAAAAATTCGAGCGGACCAAGCCGCACGTCAACGTGGGCACGATTGGTCACGTGGACCATGGCAAGACGACGCTGACGGCGGCGATCACGACGGTGCTGGCGGCCAAGTATGGTGGTCAGGCCAAGAAGTAC